>NZ_JAXRUT010000011.1:0-171452 GCF_035156405.1 Algoriphagus aurantiacus
GCCTCTTAAAAGGATATGATTGATTTTTTCCAATCTAAAAACAAAAAATGGAGTGAAAAAAGACGAAAAATCCCTGAAGTTTTTCAAGACAATTCTTTTGCAACGGTCTTATACCTATATTCCAGCTTCATTACTGACTGAGTACGATTTTAACATGCTAGGATATAGTCTTATGCGCTTTGATAAGTACAAGCATGCCTTGTCTCTTTTCAAAAGCAATCTTGAAAATCATCCAAATTCTGCCAACGTCTATGACTCCATGGGTGATGGCTTGATGGCGCTAGGAAGAGTAGAGGAAGCAGTTCCCCTTTTTCAAAAAGCTGTGGCACTGGGAGCACAACCTCGGCACCGTGATTTTGAACTCTTCAAAAAGAATCTTATCAAAGGAGAGGCAATGCTATCTGAGATGGGGAAATAAATCACTTTCCCTCAATCACACCAGGATCAAAGTTTGCCTAAGAGCTAGACTGCTTGTTGGTAGACAGAGAAAATGGATGACCTAATACGGAAGTTTCCAAAGACTACATATAACCAAGTTCTAAACAGCGACAAAAACTATCGCGACCTTGTAATCCCCTTTTTCCCCACTGGCAAAAATCATCTGAGTATCTGTAAGCTCTACCAATTGCAATGAGAAAAAGGTGTTTTTAATGACATCGTTAACGGAAACTGCCTTGCTAATCGATATAAAGATCAAACCATCCTCCTCATAAAATTCGTAAGAAGCTGTCGTAATCTCATCCTCAGGTTCACCTAGATTACAGCTTACTTCTCCTGGGATGACCATTATTTCATTGGAGCCGTTCTGGAAAACAAAAATATCATCAGTGTAACAGGTACTTTTATCGTGAAGGATCTTTTGATTGTAATTAGCATAATAAGCCTGAATTCCCCAGTGTTTGAAATCTTCACCAGTTAGTTTTACCAAATCCTCTGAAGAGTACTTAATTTGGAAAGAGCCCTCATCATCAGAGTTGCATGCAAAGAAGCTAAAAAGAAAAACACTTACGAGAAGTGCAGTTTTAAGAGTTTTCATAGTAAAGTATCGGACTTTTCTTCTTGGTAAAAAAAGGTTATTGAATACACAAACCGTTTTTAACACCTATTACAGCCCAAAATTACTACATTTTGAAACGATATTAATAGTGCTGATTGATTTAAATTTTGGTTTTTTTATAACTATATCATTACCACTCAAAACAAGTCTTTTGATAGTCAAAAAGCTAAAAAAACCGAAGCTCTTTCGAACTTCGGTTTAGCTTTTTAGAATTCTACACGGTAACTAAGAATAGGAATCAATGGAGTTTGATATGAGGTTTTAATCTCTCCGTCCATAGGCTCGAAGTAGCTGCCGTAGACATTTTGTCGGTTGGTCGCATTCTGGATATCCAGTGCCCAAGTGCGGGTAGACTTGGGTTTATTTTTCTTTAGACTGAAGCGAAGATCTGTACGGAAATAGGCTGGATTCTGAGCTGTATAGGCCAGGTTCTCATCATACACTCCCTCCCCTTTTTCTATGGATTCCCCCAGATTGATCGGTGTGGTGCGAAGCCCACCTGTGTAGATAGCGCGGACATTCAGTCCGAGCAATCGCTCTTTTTTCAGTTTGTATTCTTTGCCGGCAGTCAGCGTCACATTGAAATTGCTATTATAGGCCGTATTTCTCCAGACATTCTCGTTGGTTTTATACTTGGAATTGTAGAGAGAAGTGGAAAGCAGAAAGTACAGGTCATTGTGCGTAAACTGCTCCAGCGTAAGCTCCACTCCATAGTTTCTTCCAAAACCCTCATTCACCAGCGGATCAGTAGCAAAAGTCCATTGCTGATTGATGATGGAGTAAGTTTCATCCGCGCCGCTTTTGATCGGAATATCGAACAGATGCTGATAATAAGTCTCCACTTTCATTCGCAGATAGGGAGTCAGCGAGCGATCGTAGCCTAGCACAAAATGATGCGATTTGCTCAGCCCAAGATCTTTATTTGGAAGGATAATCTGCCCATTCAATTCTTGCTCGGCAAAATATGTTCCCAGCGGCTGCACCTGACTATGCAATCCATATCCGAAACTCACACGCTGCTTTTCATCCAGCGCATAAGAAGCACTGAGTCTTGGCTCTATCGAGTTAGAGTTGTTCAGCAAAAGCTGTAGGTAATGCAGCCCGACATTCAACGTCAGTCTCTCGCTGGCACGGTAATTAAGTTGGGTAAAAGCCTGAATACTCTGTGTATTTCCTTTAGAATTGATGTTGGTTTCCAAGCTTTGTGCAGCTTCCTCAAAGTCGTCCTCGCGTAGGTTGTAATACAATTGATTAACATAAAACCCACTTCTCAAACTCGCTTTGGCGGAAAACTTGGTATTCAAAACAGAACTTAATGTGACCTTAGAATTGCTGTAATTTTCATAAAAACGATCCTGAGACTGCAAGTTGTCATCCAGTCTGGATTCTGTAGTACCCAAGGCATTTCCTGAAGCCAGCACAGTAGTTTGAAGGAAATTCGCTTGGTTCAATATAAATGAATGCTTGATTCCCACCGCACCCGTATTGGAAAAGAAATTGCTTCCGTAGCGATCGCCCTCAGATTCCCATTCCAGCGAATCCTTTTGCGCATCTCCCTTCTGATCACTCAGCCCACCGAAGCCAAATAGGGTAATGTTACTTTTCGCACCAGTTGGCAAATAGATATTAAAGGACAAATCCTGAAAATTGGTCACAAAGTCACCAAGCGGAAGACCGATGTTTGATAGCAAAGAAAGCGTAGAATAACGGTAGTTGATCAGATAGGAACCCTTGTAGCCTTTCGCAATAGGACCCTCAGCAGCCAAGTCCAAACCTAAAAAACCTGCCTGAAGTGTAAATTCCTGGTTTTCATTATTCCCTTTTCGAAGATTCAGGTCAAACACACCCGAAAGCGCATTGCCATACTCCGCTGGAAAGGCGCCTGTTATGAAATCGGAATTGGCAAGTAACTGAGAACTCAAGATGGATACGCCACCACCAGAGGTTCCGGGATTGACAAAGTGATTGGGATTTGGAATATCTATCCCCTCCATTCTCCAAAGTAAGCCATTGGGACTGTTGCCCCGGATGGAGATGTTATTGTTACCGTCATCTGTGCTGGTGACTCCAGAGAAAGAAGCTGCCATTCTTCCCGGATCATTTACCGCAGCGGCAAATTTCCTAGCTTCCTCCACGGAGAATGTTCTTCCACTGACCTGAATCATATCGTTAATAGTCCGGTCTTTTTCAGTGGCAGTCACTACAAATTCGTCGATTTGTGTGATATCCTCCTCCAAAGGAATTGTCAGAACCACTTCCTTACCTGAGTTCAATTGGACGTTGGGAAAAATAATTTCCTTAAACCCCATAAAACTTACTTTAAGCGAGTAAGTGCCCAAGGGTAATTCAGCGAGTTTGAAATACCCATCCACATCTGTGGTAGTTCCAATTACTGGATCTGAACCCAAAATCATCACCGTTGCGCCAGGCATAGGAGCCTTTGTAATCTGGTCGATCACATTGCCACGGACCGTCTGAGTGAGTTGCTGTGCTTGCAGGGTGTTGATCGCCATGAAAAATATCACCCCAAAAATTTTAGTAAACGAATTCATCTTAATAGGTTTAGTTTGGATCTATGACAGGGGAGTTGGGATTTACCCTTAGTGGTATGCGAAATTTCTCGAGCGGCGGCAAAGTTTATTCCTCCCGCGAAGGCGCAACGGCGCAATTTTTAAAAGTTCGTCATTGCGATGAGCGAGGTACAAGTGTATAAGCAATCTGAATTTCTCTTGTATACACAACATTTTTATTCCCCCTCTTTCAATTTCCGACTTTATGGCACCAACCAACAACAATCCAAATTCACTTTCCATTTTTTAAATCTCTACTTTTGTGCCCTTGTAAGCACACTACCATGGAGAAGGAAAACACATCTGTCACCCCAGTAAAAATCACACCTGAACAAATCGCACAATGCATTGCTGTACTGGAGGGTTTGAATGAGGACACAGATCAGATTTTTGACATTCCTAAGGAAAGTAGGCTTGCCCTTCTGATGGCCGCTGGTCAATTTTCCCGTCCTAGTAAAGAGGAACTTGCGGAGCGAAAAAAGTGGGCAAAAAAAATCCACCGAAAGAAAGTAATTGCAAAGGACATTCTAGCCCGAAAGACCACAGGAATTCGTTCTGCACGGGAAGCATCAATTTTCATCGCTCCTAGCATGCTGGCTTTGACTGGCAAGGAAGCCGATCAAGCAACTCCACTTGAATCTCCCCGGGAATGCTATGTCTGCAAGGAATCCTTTGACCGACTGCATCATTTCTACGACACCATGTGTACGGGTTGTGGGGATTTCAATTATGCCAAACGTTTCCAGATGGCAGATCTGAAAGGTCAAGTGGCTTTGGTCACGGGTTCGAGACTGAAAATAGGTTACCACATCACGCTAATGATGCTTCGTGCAGGAGCTACGGTGATTGCAACGACTAGATTTCCTGTTGATTCTGCATTACGCTATGCCAAAGAGCCTGACTTCAGTGAATGGGGAGATAGACTTCACATCCATGGACTGGACTTGAGACATATTCCAAGTGTGGAGATTTTTTGCAATTACATCGAGCAGCAATATGACCGCTTGGATGTGCTGATCAACAATGCGGCACAGACAGTTCGAAGACCAAGTGGATTTTACCAGCATTTGATGGAAAATGAATCTTTATCATGGACTGATCTTTCTTTAGCTTCGCAAAAATTGCTTTCCGATCATCATGCTTGCCTACAAGAGATACGCGCGCTGAGTCAAGAATTTGTCGAAGGCGAAAGTAAAAATCTGCCTGTTTCCTGGCATGGAAAGCAACTCGGAATAGGATTGACTTCTTCCGCTCAGCTTACCCAAATCCCTTATAGTATCGATGATTCTTTAAGTTCGGAGGAGATTTTTCCAATCGGCAAACTTGACGCAGATCTTCAGCAAGTGGACTTGCGCAAAACAAACAGCTGGCGGCTTAAGCTTGGTGAGATCCACACCAACGAAATGCTGGAAGTACAATTGGTAAATTCTGTGGCTCCTTTTGTGCTTTGCAACCGACTGGTCAACATCATGAAAAAGGATAATACGGGCAAAAAGCACATCATCAATGTCTCGGCAATGGAGGGGAAATTTCATCAGTTTCACAAGGAAGCCCGACATCCACATACTAACATGGCCAAGGCAGCTCTGAATATGATGACACTGACTTCCGCAGCTGAATTACCCAAATTCGGTATTTACACCAATGCCGTGGATACTGGTTGGGTGACAGATGAAGATCCCGCAGAGCTGGCGAAGCGAAAGCAGGAAGTGCACGACTTCCAACCACCGCTGGATATAGTCGATGGGGCTGCCCGGGTGCTGGATCCACTCTTTGATGGAATCAATACAGGAAAACACTGGAATGGGAAGTTTTTGAAGGATTATAAGCCTACCAGCTGGTAAATATCTTATATATGAGCATTAGTGGATTTAATACTCAGAACTTTAGGCTAGCATAGCCCTTTGGCATCTAGTTTAACTTTAAAAAATTGGGTGCTGAACCCACTGCTGCTATCACAATGTTCTAAGCTGACTATTTCTACCTATTAAAATTTGTCTTCATTTTTTCTTACAAATTGCATGTTTAATGTGTTCAAGTCATCTTCGTAAGCAAAAAACTTTTGATCAAGCTCTTCCCAAATAGGCTCGGCCGTTTCTTGAATTTGTTCTAATATCTCATGCCTTTCAGTTCTGTCTTGTGGAACATTTCTGTCGGGGAATTGCTCAATAGCTTTTTGTAAAATATCAACAGTTGTGTTTGCTCCAATTACCCTCAACGATTGGACTGTCTGATGGGCAAAGTCACCGCTTGAATTGAAGAAATATTGGTTAAATCCACCATTATTGATTTCTCTCTCCAAGCATTGATTATAATAGAAAAGCTTCTGTTCTTCCGTCAACTTAGTCATTTCCTCTCCATACGAGCAAAGTTCACTTACATGGTTGTCTATTTCAATTATGCTTCTATTTAAGTCGTCTGATGAAAGTAGTTTTTCAAGGTCAAGTTTTTTGTTGTCCGAGTTTTCAGAAGCACCAAATATTTTTTTAAATATATTCATTGTCTGTTGTCAGTTTTGAAGTTACTCATAGCATAATATTTTACTCGCTCCTAAGTTATCGAAAGGCAAAACCGCAGTAAAAAGCAGTGATATAAAAGGTTCAGGGAGTAAGTTAATGATCTTTTACCCTTTGGAATTCGTCTTCTGTATAAGGAGGTACGACGACGAAGCAGTCTCTATCAGTCCAGCTTCTGGAGAAGCAGGACAACCTCTACGGTATTACTCAATCCATCTGTCTCACCAATTCTTTGATGATCTCAGCCATCATGGGCTCAGCCTTAGCAGCGGCTTCAAGCACTGCGGCTATGGTTACTGGCTGAATTTTGCCTTCTACCCCTAAGTCGGTAATCGCAGAAACACCAAAAACCTCGATTGCCATTTGTCTGGCCACGATCACTTCAGGCACTGTACTCATTCCCACAGCATCCGCTCCTAATACCCGTAGATACTTGTATTCTGCGGGAGTTTCCAGATTTGGACCTTGTACTCCAGCATAGACACCTGTGTGAACCCTGAAATTATTTGCTGTCGCAAATCCTAGCGCAATGGCTATCAAATCTGCTGAATATGCATCGCTCATATCCGGGAATCTTGGACCAAATTCCTCGTAATGCTTTCCACGAAGTGGGCTCTCTGGAAATAAATCGATCTGATCACGGATCAACATCACATCCCCAACTTCCTGATCTGGATTGAGACCTCCACTGGCATTTGAGACAAGCAGCGTTTTCACTCCAAGCTTCTTCATCACACGAACTGGAAAAGTAACCTCCTGCATAGAATAGCCTTCGTAATAATGAAAGCGTCCCTTCATAGCCATGACCTTTTTGCCCGATAGCTCGCCAAAAACCAATTTCCCGGAATGACTTTCTACGGTAGATAGCGGAAAGTAAGGAATGTCAGCATAGTCAATTTCTTTTTCAACGGTGATTTGATCACCCAAATGTCCCAGTCCTGTGCCGAGAATGATCGCGGTTGATACTTCACTGGTATATTGTGAACGAATAAAAGAAGCTGCTTCTGAGATTTGATTTAGGTAGTTCATAAGTAGTAATTTGCCAGCCCTAAATATATAAATTACCTCCCAGCTTCGAACTTTTGCCCAAGCAAGAATGTATTCCTTTCAGAAAAACCAGAAAATGATCAAGATAATCGTAGGAACCAACCGCAAGAATTCTGTTTCAAAAACCATCGCTGAGCTTTATCAGGGTATTCTCAAAGAAAAAGGCGAGGAATCCGAAATCCTTGAATTGGAAAACTTACCCAGTGATTTTATAGATAATGCTTTGTATGAAAATAATGGGAAGCATGAATTGTATAATGAGTTTCACGATCAATTAGTGGGTGGGAAAAAGTTTGTTTTCATTGTGCCTGAGTACAACGGCTCTTTCCCGGGAATCCTAAAAACCTTTATCGACGGGATGACCTATCCTAATACGTTTAGGAATAAAAAATGTGCTTTGGTGGGTATTTCATCTGGAATAGGCGGCGGTGGCATCGCAATGAGCCACCTTACCGACATCTTCCATTATCTGGGAATGCATGTCCTTGCTCTCCAGCCAAAACTGGCTAAAATAGAGCAAAATATGTCAGATAACCTGCTCACCAACAGGCTGTACTTGGACTTGCTGCAAACCCAGGCAGACATGCTGCTTGATTTTTAGGACTTAGTCCACATTATCGTGCAGGAATCTATTGTTTCCTAGAATCTCATTGTCATCGCTCAAGTTATACTTGCTGATGCTTGGCTCGGAACTATGCTGAGGTTCATTCAATACAACATTCTTACGCTGATAAGCAGGCACTTCCATTTTCTCCTTCAATTCTTCCGGAGTAGGATTGAAAGCACGGTTGCCTTTTAGCTTCTCGAAACGCTCATGCGCTCTCTGAATCGCCTTCTGCTTCATTTGCTCATAGTAATCATTTGCAAAAGCTGGAGCAGCTGGCTCTTCTTCTTTCTTAGGCTCTTCTACAGTTTTCTTTTCGTCTTCTTCTTCGAAAAGATCGTGCACGATTTTTTCCTGTGCAGGCTTCGGCGCTTCAGCTTTCACTTCTTCCTTAGGCTTTATGAAAGAGAATAGGCTTTCTTTCTTTGGAGCTGGCTTAGCCTCTTCGATTCGCTCTTCAATCTTTGGAGTTTCAGCAACTGGCTTCACTTCTGGAGCAGGAGTAGGTGCTGGCGTTTTTGGCATTGAGAACACAAAAGTAGATCCGTTAGCAACTGGCTCTTCTTTTACTTTCTCAGATTTCCCTGAGTCCAAATTGATCACTGTCTTTTCTTCTTCTACTTCTTGCACTGGAGAGCTAGCAACTGGAGCAGGCGTAGGAATTGCTACAGCTTTTGGAGCTTCCATTTTCTTGCTAGTTCCTTGTAACCTGTCCATTTCAAAACCTGTCGCAATCACCGTTACACGGATAGCTTTGCCCAATTCCGGATCTATACCCTGACCGAAAATAACCTCAGCATTATCACCGGCTTTTTCTTGGATGTACTCAGTGATTTCGCTCAATTCGTCCATTGACAATTCTTCGTCTTCGCCAGACATGATGGATAGCAAGATCTTCTCAGCTCCTTTGATATCTACGTTGTTCAATAATGGAGAAGAGATAGCAGCACCTGCAGCACGGATTGCACGTCCTTCGCCTTCCTCAGTGGAAGAACCCATTACAGCTGCACCGGCGTCTTTCATTACTGTCTTCACATCTTCAAAATCCACGTTGACATCCTGATGAACAGTGATGATCTCAGCGATGGATCTAGCAGCGGTAGATAGAATATCGTCCGCTTTGCTGAAAGCAGTTCTGATGGCAAGATTGCCATAGATCTCTCTCAATTTGTCATTCAAAATAACCAATACAGTATCGCAATTCTCACGTAGCGCTTCGATACCAGCCTGAGCAACATTCATTTTTTTCTTTCCTTCGAACATGAATGGCGCGGTCACAATACCCACTGTCAGGATATTAAGTTCTTTCGCTATTCTGGCTACCACAGGGGCTGCACCGGTACCGGTACCTCCACCCATTCCAGCTGTAATAAATACCATTTTGGTATTGTCAGCCAATAGCTCACGGATCTCATCCTCTGATTCTATGGCTGCATTTCTTCCTTGTTCAGGATTTGCACCAGCACCAAGACCTTCGGTCAAGTTAGCGCCGAGTTGCAACCTAAGAGGAACCGGGCTAGACTTAAGTGCTTGAGCATCGGTATTGACTACCACAAACTCTACGTCCTTAATTCCTAGACCAAACATGTGGTTTACGGCATTAGAACCGCCTCCACCTACGCCGATCACTTTTATAATCGACTTCGGGTTTTTGTGTAAATCAAATCTGTAATCTTTCATGTTATCTGACATATTTATATTTATTGGTGAAATTTTCTATGGTCGTTCTTAGTGGATTTTTAAATGGGGAAATTGGCAGCAAAGCCAGCAATCTCCCCCAATCATAAGCCCTAGTAGTTAATATCGTCGCCGATATCATCACTGAGAATCCCTTTCAGTCTTCCCGCGATTTTATCGAAAATGTCTTTTGGCCTGATGTCCATTGATTTTGGGTTTCTTACCGATTTCCCATTGGCAGTGCGCTTGGCATACCCCTGATCTCTGTCATCAAGTGCTTTGAAACCCGCAAGTACCAAACCTACTGATGTAGCGTACATTGGACTCTTCACTTCCTCAATTACTGACTTACCCAAGTGCTCGTTTGGATAGCCTATTCTGGTATCAAGGCCAGTCATGTATTCGAATAACTGACTGATAAATTGCAGCTGAGAGCCACCACCTGTAAGGACGATACCGCCTGCCAGTTTTTTGTAATGCCCACTTTGCATAATCTCGTTCTGCACGATCTCAATGATCTCTTCCATTCTTGCCTGAATGATAGAAGCCAGGTTTCGGATGGAAATTTCCTTTGGAGCTCTATTTCTCAAGCCTGGAATCGACACGATCTCATTAGGATTGGCTTCTTCTGTGATGGCTTTTCCAAATTTTGTTTTCAGGAGTTCTGCTTGGTTTTGCATCACCATACAGCCTTCTTTGATGTCCTTGGTGATGATATTCCCACCCAAAGGAATCACTGCTGTATGACGGATAATGTTCTCGTAGAAAATGGCGATGTCTGTGGTACCGCCACCTATATCTATCAGGCAAACACCTGCTTCTTTTTCATCATCACTCAATACAGAAAGAGAACTCGCCAATGGCTCCAGAATCAATTGCTTGGAAACTAAATCTGCGCGGCGAACACATCTGTTGATATTGTTGATAGCGGTAGTCTGGGCGGTGATGATATGAAAATCAGCTTCCAGACGTGTACCTGACATCCCTACAGGATCTTTGATACCACCTTCGTAATCCACCGTGTAATCCTGAGGCATCACGTGAATAATTGTATTTCCAGGAGGAATCAGGATGTTTTCCATTTCGCTGGAAAGCCTCCTTACGTCTTCTACTGTGATCTCATCATCAGTCGGATGACGCATGATGCTACCACTTTGAATCTTGCTTTGGATATGCTGACCTGCAATTCCTACAATGACATCCACAATGTCTACATTCGCCATTTCTGAAGCTTCCTCTACAGCCTTTTCTATAGCATGGACAGTCTTGTCAATATTGGTCACGACGCCACGATCAACTCCGTCAGAAACAGCTTTGCCCATGCCCAGCACCTCGAGTTTGCCATACTCATTTTTGCGGCCCACAATGACGCAGATCTTGGTTGTCCCAATGTCCAGTCCTACTATTAATTCTTTATTTTCCATATCCAAGCTATTATTCACAGACGATTTGATCCTTAAACTTTACACTTACCCGGTCGTAAGCATTCCAGCCCTTGCGAGGCAATATTTCCTTATAAAAGACCCCTATTCGGTCAAACTTATTTTCGATGTCTTGAGCATCTCCAAACTCGATAACCTGTCTTCCTACTTGCTGAAAAAGACGGATATTATCCTTGGAATTCACTTCCACTTCGGTGATCTGCGCATTCCAAAATTCATCTTCAGTGATGAATGTGATCAAGTCCATCAACTCAGGCATATCAGCGATGATATCTCCCTTATCCATGAGCATTTCGGCATAATCTCCTTCCAAAATCAACACACGACTGGTGTATGAAGTCGAAGTAGGAATCACTTTGCCTTCGGTAGTGATGTATCCATCCGCTGCCATTGGCTGCGCAATTCTTGCGATTGGCTGATGCTGGCTGATACTCAAATTCAGAATACCTTTTTGCCCCAGCATTGCTTCCGCTGTTCTTACAAAAGGATGTCCTAGCAGCCTTGCTTCAATCTCTTTCATCGGAACTTCCGCAAGCATCAATCCTGGCTTCAATTCAGGGAATGCCTCATTCAGGATTTTTGTGATTTCTGCATCCTCTACGAAATAGACTCCACTCACTCCTTCGATATTTATTTCAGTTCCTTGGAAAGTCTTATACTTAGTCTGCTTTTCCACAAAGCCTATAAAGCCAACCAGCACCAGACTGAGCACTACAAAAGCGAGCATTTTCTTTAGATTTGCTTTCTTCATAATGCGTATCGATTAAGTCCTTCTTTC
Source organism: Algoriphagus aurantiacus (assembly GCF_035156405.1). Classification (NCBI taxonomy): domain Bacteria; kingdom Pseudomonadati; phylum Bacteroidota; class Cytophagia; order Cytophagales; family Cyclobacteriaceae; genus Algoriphagus; species Algoriphagus aurantiacus. The sequence continues at coordinate 11,692 of NZ_JAXRUT010000011.1, forward strand.
ATCCAGGCAGCTATCACTGGCACCAATCGATCTATATCACCAGCACCTAGTGTCACCAAAACCTCAGGTGAAGCCTGATCCAAATGACCTATTAAATCCTCTTTTGCCACCAATTCCTTGTGACTTGTATTGATTCCTTTCAAAAGCATAGCAGCAGTCACTCCCTCGATAGGAAGCTCTCTAGCAGGATAGATATCCAGCAAAATCACCGAATCTGCCAGCGACAGACTTTCTGAGAAGCCTTCGGCAAAATCCCTAGTTCGTGAGAACAAATGCGGCTGGAAGATCACCGTCAACTTCTTCCTCGGAAACATTGCTCTCACCGAACTCAGGCATGCTCTAATCTCCTCTGGATGATGCGCATAGTCGTCGATGAAGACCTGATTTCCTTCATTCACATGAATTTCAAATCTTCTTTTTACTCCTTTGAAAGAGCTAATTCCCCTTCTGATCTGCTCCACTGAAATCTGGTGATCCAATGCAATAGCAATTGCAGCCAACGCATTTTCCACATTGTGAAAACCTGGGATAAATAACTCCAGACCCTTGATCTTATTTTTGCCATCCAAGTAATCAAAGACAAATGATCTCGGTCTTGCCTGAATATTCTCGGCATGAATCCCAGAGGATCTCAATCCATATTCTCGAGTGGCAACCTTTGGAAGCTTACCTTCTCCAAGCTTTTGCGCAGCACGCTGCTGTATATATAATCTTCCTTTTCTATCTACTAGACTGACAAATTCCAGGAATCCATCCAAGATGTGCTGCTCATCCCCATAGACATCTAAATGATCAGGATCTGAACTTGTGAGCACTATCTCATTAGGATGAAGTCTGAGAAAAGAGCGATCAAACTCATCAGCTTCTACCACAACCAATGGTGGCTGCTTTGATTTTTTATCCCCCAAAATCAGATTGCTCTGATAGTTCTGGGTGATCCCACCTAGAAATGCAACCACAGGCTTTCCTGCCGATTTCAGCATGTGGGCAATCATAGAAGAAGTGGTAGTCTTACCATGAGTTCCAGCCACTGCGATGGTGTAATAAGCGCTCGTCACCATCCCCAGCACTTCCGATCTCTTCTTAAGTTGGAAGCCATTATTCCTAAAGAAATTCAGCTGAGCGCTCTCCTTTGGCATTGCCGGAGTCCAGATGACCAAAGACTTTTCAGGACTATCCATGATCTCTTTCGGAATAGTGTCCAGTTTATCATCAAAAGAAATCTGCATACCTTCAGCTATCAATTCATCCGTAAGCGACGAAGGTGTGCGGTCATAGCCAGACACAGCAAATCCTTCATGACGGAACCATCGGGCCAAGGCACTCATGCCTATACCTCCGATACCGAGCAAATGGACGCTATTTATTCCTTCTAAACTCATGCAATCAATTGTTCTACTTCTTCAACTATAGCATTTGCCGCATACGGCTTAGCTAGATTCTTTATATTTCTTCCTAATTTCTCAGACAGGCTTCTGTCCTTCATTAGCTCATTTACTTTTTGTTCTAAAGCGCCAACTGCCTCCGAGTCTTTCAGCAGCAAGGCAGCATCATGACTCACATAGGCCATGGCATTTTTGGTCTGATGGTCTTCAGCCACATTGGGAGACGGGATGAAAATCACCGGCTTTCCAACTAGCGAAAGTTCTGAAACTGACAATGCTCCTGCTCTGGACACAATCACATCAGCAGCAGCGTACGCCAAATCCATTTCCCGGATAAATTCATTCAGGTGAATAGACGCCAGACCTGAATCGGCCAGCTTGGATTTCATTTCTTGGAAATAAAACTTACCACACTGCCAAAGCACCTGATAACCCTCAGCATCCAGTCTTTGCATATCCTTCAGCACAGCTTGATTGAGCGTTCTGGCTCCAAGAGATCCACCCAATACCAAGAGCGTTTTCTTAGCTGGATCCAGGCTGAAATGCGAAAGTGCCTTTTCTCTTTTTCCCGATAAATCAAGAATATCCTTTCGAACAGGATTGCCTGTATAGGCGATTCTATCAGCTGGGAAGAAGCGATCCATCTCTGGGTAGGCAACGCAAATCTTTTTGGCTCTTTTTGCCAGAATTTTATTAGTCAAACCAGCATAGGAGTTTTGCTCCTGCACCAGTGTAGGAATGCCTTTTCTTTGCGCAGCATACAGCACTGGTCCACTTGCATATCCGCCTACTCCTACTACTGCATCAGGATTGAACTCGCTGATGATTTGAGATGCTTGAGTAAGGCTTTTCAACAATTTGAAAGGAAACTTGAGGTTTTCAAGAGACAAGCTTCTTTGCAAACCGGCTACTGGAAGGCCTTTGATTTTATATCCTGCTTCAGGGACTTTCTGCATTTCCATTTTGCCCAAAGCACCCACAAATAAGATCTCACTGGCAGGATGTTTTTCCTTCCAGGCATTGGCAATAGCTATAGCCGGATAGATATGCCCTCCGGTACCTCCACCACTGATCAAAATGCGATATGTGCGCTGTGCGTTAATAATTATGCTGCTTTAAGTCTCGTTCTATTTCCAAATGCAGTGCTTGTCTGCGATTCATCCTGATGATCACCACGACTTACCGAGAGAATAATTCCCAAGGATATTCCTGTAAATACCAAGGATGTCCCACCCATGCTCAAAAGCGGTAGTGGCAAGCCGGTAATTGGGCCTAAGCCAACTGCGACGGCCATATTTACTAATGCTTGGATCACCAATGCGAAACTCAATCCCGCAGATAGCAATCCTCCAAATGCTTTGTTTGAATTCGCTACGATCCGCATGCCTCTGTAAAGGAGCGCGAGATATAGGAATAGCACAGAGAAGCCACCAATGAGTCCATACTCTTCGATGATAATGGCGTAGATAAAATCTGAATAAGGGTGCGGAAGTGAGTTTCTCTGCTCACTATTTCCTGGTCCTTTTCCTCCGATTCCGCCTGTTGCAATCGCGATATAAGATTGCTCAGCTTGAAAAGGTATTTCATCCTTATTCATGAAGTCCTCCACCCGTGATACAAGCGTAGCACCTCTTTGCCCTATGAATCCTGCTGCAGTCAATCCTAAAGCTCCTACCATTAATACCATCGCCAAATATTTGACTGGCACTCGCCCGATGAACATGATCAGAAGACAAGTAATCAAGAGTAGAATTGCTGTAGAGAAATTTGCCATAGCGATCAAGCCACAGATCAGACCTATAGCAATAATGATCGGCACAAACGTGCTCTTAAAGTCTTTAATGTTATTTTGACGTTTTGCTAGCATTCCTGCAATCGATGCAATCAAGGCTAGTTTTGCCAAATCTGAAGGCTGAAAAGCCTGGTTGATAACAGGAATCGTGATCCAGCGATTGGCCTCATTGATATTGGAGCCAAACAAGTACGTAACCAGCAAGAGCGGAATGGAAATAATCACTCCCAATCGAGCATAGACTGCATACTTTCTGTACGGTATTTTATGCGCAAGCCACATGACCACCAGTGACACAAAAATCAACGTAGAATGTCTAATCAAGTAGATCTCGGTGTTTCCACCAGCATATTTGTAAGCCAAAGAACCCGTGGCAGAATACACTACCAGAATACTGAAAAGAGACAATAGGATGACAATACCCCAGATAATTGGGTCGCCTTTGAAATTCCTATCTATCCATGCTTTAAACTCACTCATGCGATGGTTTTCGGTTTAAGGTTCTCTACTGCCTCACGGAATTGCTTACCGCGATCTTCATAATTATTAAACAAGTCGAAGCTTGCACAGGCTGGTGATAGCAAAACTATGTCTCCCGCTTCTCCAAGTATTTGCCCCCACTTGACCGCTTCTGAAATATCTTGCGTCTCACGGATATCCGGTACCGCCGACTCAAAAGCCGTTTTCAATTTCTCATTGTCTTTTCCAAGGCAAATCAAAGACTTCACTTTCTCATTCGCCATCGGTAAAAGGACAGCGTAGTTATTTCCTTTGTCTACACCACCTGCGATCCAAATCAATGGATTCTCATAACTAGCCAAAGCATAAGCTGTCGCTTCTACATTTGTACCCTTGCTGTCATTGATAAACTGAACTCCATCTACCTCTCGGATGAACTCCATTCGGTGAGGGGCATTTTTGAACGTCTGAAATCCAGCTTTCATCACCTGCTCATCTATTCCGCCGATCACTGCCGCAGTTCCAGCAAAAAGGGCATTTAAAATGTTATGCTTCCCTTTGATAGAAAGAGAAGACAGCGGAATATTGGAAGATTTATCACCTACATTGATTTCAAGAGATGATCCGTTGAAATACCCTCCTTTGTTCTGGGCTGTTTCTAGGGAAATCCAATATTGAGTCGGGGAAATAGTTCTGTTTTTTAATCCTTCCAATATCAAGACATCTTCCGCAAATAGGATTGCCAGATCAGTTGGTTGCATATTTTTGAAAACTGCAAACTTAGAATCGATGTATTTATCAATCTGATAATCGTATCGATCTAAGTGATCTGGAGTGATATTCGTAAGAATGGCGACAGAAGGCCTTAAGCTCACAAACCCATCAATCTGAAAGCTACTGCACTCAATCACCCACCACTCGTGGTCACTTTCTAACAATTGAGCGGCCCAGCTTTTGCCAACATTCCCAGCCAATCCTACATCCATTCCTGCCTCTTTCATCAAGTGATATGTCAGCAATGTTGTAGTAGTCTTACCATTAGTTCCGGTGATCGCGATGATCTTCCCTTTACTATATTTGCTTGCAAATTCCAACTCATCTATCACAGGAATCTTAGCTTGCAAAGCCTTTTGAACGATCTCTACCTTGGTTGGTATTCCTGGACTTTTGATGATCAGGTCAGCATTTAGGATTTTTTCCTCTGAATGTTTTCCTTCTTCAAATGGAATCTCTAAATGCTCCATTTCAGCTTTTCTAGCTACAGAAATCTTCCCTGAATCAGAAACAAAAACCGCATAGCCCTTCTGTCTGGCGAGCATCGCTGCACCCAATCCGCTTTCTCCCGCACCCAGAATGGCTAATTGTTTCATCTGTTTATAATTGCTTTTTAATGGTCATATGGAATCTCGCTTTTAATAATCACTTCCTCTTGTGACGATATGCTATAGCTCGATTTCATTTCTATTATCTAAGTTTTAGTGTTGCCAAAGTGATTACTGCCAACAAAATCCCCATAATCCAGAATCGAGTTACGATCTTGGCTTCAGGGATATTTTTCATTTGGTAATGATGATGTAGTGGAGACATCAGAAATATTCTCCTGCCTTCACCGTATTTTTTTCTAGTGTATTTGAAATAGCCCACCTGGAGCATTACGCTGACATTTTCGACTACAAACACCCCACACATAACTGGAATAAGTAATTCTTTGCGAAGCGTCAAAGCCAAAACAGCGATCACTCCACCCAGCATCAAGCTGCCGGTATCTCCCATGAAAACCTGGGCTGGATAAGCGTTGTACCAAAGAAATCCTACACAAGCCCCGATAAATGCCGAAGCGAAAATCACCAACTCTCCCGAGTTGGGGATGTACATGATATTGAGGTAGGAAGAGAAAATTGCATTACCGCTGAGGTAGGCGAAAATCGCAATGGTCAATCCGATAATGGCTGAAGTTCCTGCCGCCAGACCATCTATTCCATCTGTGATATTTGCCCCGTTAGAGACAGCTGTGATAATGAACGTCACCACAAAAATGTACAGGATGGGAGTCATCGCTTCACCCATAAAGCCAAGCATTGTCTCGTAATTCAATTCATTGTTTTTGGTGAAAGGAATGGTGGTTTTAGCCACTTTCACATCTCTGTAAGTCGGAGTTTCTACCACGCCTTCCTCTATGGATACCGGGTTGGTGAATTCACGGATGACTACGCTCTCATGGAAATAAAGTGTAGAACCCACGATAATACCTATACCGATCTGACCGATGATTTTAAATTTACCCGCAAGACCTTCCTTGTTTTTCTGGAATACTTTGATGTAATCATCTATAAAACCAATAGTACCCAGCCAAACGGTGGTAATCAGCAAAAGTATGATGTAGATGTTGTTCAGATCTGCGAACAGCAAAGTCGGGATCAGAATCGCAGCCATGATCATCAAGCCACCCATGGTAGGTGTGCCTTTTTTCTCCTTTTGTCCTTCAAGGCCAAGATCTCTTACCGGTTCTCCGATCTGCTTATTTCTAATCCAAGCGATAATTTTATGACCAAAAGTGATGGTAATGACCAATGAAAAAAGCGCTGCCATTCCCGCACGGAACGAGATATATCTAAATACCCCAGTTCCTGGGATATCCAGCACTCTGTCCAAATAATCAAAAATCGGATATAACATCTCAGTCTTGCGTCAATTGTTGTAAAAACTCGGTTACTACTTCTGTGTCATCGAAATGATGTTTCACTCCTTTTATTTCCTGATAATCCTCATGGCCTTTGCCGGCGATAAGGATGATATCTCCTTTTTGCGAAAGCATGCAAGCCGTCTTAATGGCTTCTCTGCGATCCACAATGGTTAATGTTTTTCTGATTTCAGACGGGCCTACACCAGCCTGCATGTCTTTCAGTATTTCTTCTGGCTCCTCAAAGCGCGGATTGTCAGAGGTCAAAATGGCTTTATCGCTTTCCTGTACTGCAATTTTTGCCATTACTGGCCGCTTTGTCTTATCGCGATTTCCTCCACATCCTACTACAGTGATCAATTGCTCACCTCCAGTTCTTGCACCATTTATTGTTTTCAGGACGTTGTCCAAAGCATCTGGCGTATGTGCATAATCGACAATGGCAGTAACACCAGCTATGGAAATTCTATCGAAACGCCCTTTGGCTCCACGGATTCCAGAGAGCTCTCGTAGCACCTCATCTTCCTCTTCACCCAACAGCACGGTAACTCCCAAAACCCCCAAGAGATTGTAGGCATTGAATGCACCGATCATTCTAAACCAGATCAGTTTCCCGTTGATATCCAGCTCAAGTCCTTCAAGTGTATTTGAAATTATTTTGGCCTTAAAGTCAGCCGGGGATTTCAATGCAAATGTCTGATGCGATGCTTTGCAGTTCTGAAGCATTACCATACCTCGTTTGTCGTCACCGTTTACCAGCGCAAAAGCATCCTTTGGAAGCTCATCAAATAGCTTTTTCTTAGCCTTGATATACTCGTCAAATGTGCCATGGTAATCCAAATGGTCGTGGCTGATGTTTGTAAAAACTGCTCCAGCTAGTTTTAATCCCGCTACTCTCTCCTGCACAATCGCATGTGAACTAGCTTCCATAAAACAATGCGTACAGCCTTCCTTTACCATTTTGCGAAGCAATGCCTGCGCACTCACCGCATCTGGAGTGGTATGCGTCGCATGAATTACTGTTTCATTGATCTTATTTTCTACTGTAGAAAGTAACCCAGTGCTGTAGCCCATTCGCATAAATAACTGGTGCAAAAGCGTAGCGGTGGTCGTCTTGCCATTCGTTCCTGTGATTGCTACTACTTTGATGGTCTCAGATGGATTGTCAAAGTAATTGCTAGCCATGATGCCAAGCGCACGAGCAGAGTTCACTACTTCCACATAGGTCACTCCTTCGAGTAGTTTTTCCGGCAATTGCTCGCAAACGATACTCTGAGCACCTAGCCCAATGGCTTTTTCAATAAATTCGTGTCCATCTACCTGAGTCCCTTTGATTGCAACAAAGGCACTTCCCTCCGTCACCTGACGACTATCAAATACAATATCTTTCACCCCCAACTCCATGTCTCCTGTAGTTGAGGTAAGTGATACTTTATATAATATGTCTTTCAGTACTTTCATTTATCCTAATACCAGATTTATAGTTGTATTTGGTGTTAAAGCTGTTCCAGGAGAAATCGACTGGACTTTCACTCGGCCTTTTCCTGAGTAATTGACCTTCATTCCTTTATTTTCCAGAATGAAAAGAGCATCTCTCAGCGGAAGTCCCGACACATCCGGAACAAGCGATTGATCCGTATCATTGACATTCATTTCTACATTGGTTTCATGAGAAACAGTCTTCACCCACTCTTCAGGATTGGCAGCAGTGGCTTTCAATCCCAACTCCTGAAAAATCCACAGTAACTCTTCCGCTTTACCGGCTTTTACATATGGTAATTGTGTCCCATCTGCCTCTGCTCTGAATATCTCTTGCTGATTGTCAGGATTCAACTCTATGTCAAGAGCATAGATCTTGTCTGCAATCTCCTTGAAAACCGGTGCAGAAACGTCGCCTCCATATGCAGCAAAGCCTTTGGGACTGTCAATCACTACGACCATGGAATATTTCGGATGATCAGCTGGAAAGTAGCCTGCGAAACTTGTGTAATAACTTCTAGTATATTTCCCGTTGACGAGCTTCTGAGCAGTACCTGTTTTACCTGCAATTTTATAATCTGCATTGGCGATGTTGCTAGCAGTTCCACGTACAACTACCCCCTCCAGAAGACCTTGAAGAAGCTTAATATTTTTCTCAGATGCGATTTGCTTACGCACCACTTCAGGCTCGTATTGCTCTTCAATGAAATTCCCTTTGGAAACTGACTTGACGATATAGGGCTTCATCATTTTCCCTCCGTTTGCTACAGCGTTATATAAGGCAAGCGTGTGAAGTGGATTTAGCTTTACTTCATAACCAATAGAAATCCAAGGCAATGAAGTCCCGTACCAGTCTTTCTCTCCTGGTTTCTTGAAAAAAGGCTTGCCCTCACCGATCAACTGAAAACCAAAAGGCTCTCTCAACCCGACCTTATCTATGTAAGCCATGAATTTGGAAGGGCTAGAACCGAAATGCTCATCGACCAATTTGGAAATACCAACATTGGAGGATTTCTCAAATGCCTCACGAATAGTCAAGGTGCCATAGCCACCATTCTTAGCATCACGCATCACTTGATTATAGAATTTGTGGGCACCATTTCCAGTCTCCACTGTCTCATCCAACGTGACTTTATTTTCTTCCAAAAGCGCAAGCATTGAAAGCAGTTTGAAAGTAGATCCTGGTTCTGTATTCCCTTGGTCTCCGATGGCAAAATTGTAATTCTCACCATACCCATTGCCACTTTTGTTACGCTGCAAATTGGTGATTGCCTTGATCTGTCCAGTCTTAACTTCCATCACGATCACTGCACCAAATTCAGCATCCCTATCAGTCAATTGACGTCGTAAGGCAGTTTCTGCAACATCTTGGATATTGACATCCAACGTAGTGGTGACATCATACCCATTTTCAGGCTTCACATCTTCTGCATCAAAAACCGGCTTCCAACTTCCTCCAGCTAATCGTTGAAAAAGCGCTTTACCATCCTGACCCTGTAAGTAGTTATTGAAACTGTACTCGATACCAGCACCGTAATCATCCTCATTCAAAAAGCCAACTGTTCGGCTGGCAAGGGAATTAAACGGTCTATATCTTTTCTCCACCTTCTCGAAGATCACTCCACCTCCTAATCTTCCATTTCTGAAAATCGGCCAGGTTGACATTTCCTGCATTCCTTGATAGCCGATTTGCTTTCTGTTCAATACCAGATAACGCTTATTATCAAGTCTGGCATCATTGATCATCCTCTTGTATGATGCGGCCGACTTATCTTTGTAGTAAGAGGAAAGCATTTTAGCCAATGAATCTATTCCGGCTTTGTAGCTATCAGACTTAGCGATAGTCGGATCAAGAGCTACCCTGTAAAAAGGTAAACTTGTCGCAAGCAAACTTCCGTCACTTGCATAGATATTACCTCGTGTAGCAGGTACTTCTCTGTATTGGAAGTTGATTGTTTCGGCTTTTTCACGCCATACATCTCCATCCGCCATCTGAAGTTTGGCGACTTTGTACGGGATAGCTGCTGAGCACAGCGCTATCAGGATGAACACCACCCGCACTCGGAGCAATATGGATCGCTTAAAATTCACTTTTCTATTTCGATTTTTATCGGTGGTTGATTGAGTTCAAATATTCCTTGTTTAGCAACTCGCTTAGCCACCTCAGACTGCATGCTGCTAAGCATATATTCTGCTTCCAGTGTAGTGACATCGGCACGGAGATCTTCTACTTCTTGCTGTGCTTTTTCAATCTTGCGCACCATGTTTTCCGCGCGGTGATTGCTCCAGATATAGATCAAGGCCAGTAGGGCCACGAATCCAACCGGTGGAACTAATTGCACAGGCACTCCCTCACCTAATATTCCGGTGATATCCAGCTTCTCTTCCATCCAGCTGAATATGGATTTGCGAGGACCGCCTTTCGGCTTGTTACCTGACTTTAGTTTCTTCCTGAACGTGTTATTGCTCATGCTTTTGTCTTCTTCGCTATTCTGAGTTTTGCACTTCTTGCTCTTGGATTAGATGCAATTTCTTCCGCGTCTGCCACCACAGCTCCTCTGCTGATTGGCTCCAGTGGCCGAATAAGATTCCCGTAGAAATCCTTCTCTACCTCACCTTGGAATTTGCCTTTGATCATCAGATTTTTCACTAATCGATCTTCCAAACTGTGATAGCTCATCACTACCAATCTGCCCTCAGGCTTAAGCACATCGACTGCTTCCATCAGCATTTCTTCCAATGCGCCCATCTCGTCGTTTACTTCTATTCTCAAAGCCTGAAAGACTTGAGCATAATATTTAAAGTCTTTGCCCCGAGGAGCATATCTTTTTAAAAAGGATGTGAATCCCTCCGTAGTCTCAAATGGTTGTCCAGCTCTTTCGGAGACGATAGCCTGTGCCAGAGTCTTGGCGTTTTTCACTTCGCCATACATACCGAGAATCTTATGCAGCCTGCCTTCATCATATGTATTCAATACCTCTTTGGCAGAAATATCAGCTGACTGATTCATCCTCATATCCAGACTACCACTGAATCTGGTGGAAAAACCTCTGCTTGGCTCATCGATCTGATGTGACGAGATTCCCAAATCCGCCAAAATCCCATCCACCTTCTTCACCCCATGAAGCCTCAGGTATTTTTTTAAATCCCTGAAATTGGCTGCGATAAAAGTGAAGTTATCGCCTGCCGGAATATTTGCCTCAGCATCCACATCCTGATCAAAAGCGTATAAATGCCCCTTATCTAAATGCTTCAGAATCTCCCGGGAATGTCCGCCTCCACCAAAAGTCAGGTCCACATAAATCCCGTTGGGATCAATGGACAATCCTTCAGTGCATTTGGCTAGCATCACTGGGATATGGTAAATAGACTCCGTCATGAGATTAAGAGAGATGCTTTTCCATCAGGCTGGATAAATCCGCCGGATCTTTGATTATATTATTCAGGTAGTTTTCAGAATTCCAGATTTCTATTCGAGTCCCGTTTCCTGCTACCATTATTTCTTTCTCTAAGCCCGCGTAGATTTGAAAATGTTTTGGTATCAACAACCTACCGGCACTATCCAACTCCACCTCAGTGACTGAATTGAAAAAAGACCTTTGCAACAAACGCTGCTCAGCGTTATTGATGTTCAGAGACTTTATTTGATTCTCCAGTTTTCGGTATTCAACTATGGTATAGAGAGCCAAGCATCTATCCTCAGCCATGCGTAGCATAAGCACAGTCCCATTAGCCTCCGGTATTGCCGCCTTGATCTTGGCCGGCAAAACCAGACGCCCTTTAGGGTCTAGCTTGCAATCGTATTGACTGTTGAACATAATATCTTTGAACTCTTTAGAATGATGAGCAGGTAGTAAAGACAAAAGTAACAAATTGCCTTCCACTTTCTACCACTATCACCCACATTTTACCACTTTGACTTAAAAGTAGACAAATCTTTATTCCATCCCAATTTTTAGTTGAAAAAATCACGGTTTTTTTTACGGGTATAGTATTGATTAGAAAGAGGTTAGATCTTCCCCAAAATGGGGCAAAACAGTGCGTATTAGCCATTTCTCATTGCGGAATAAGAATATCGTAGCGATTGAGTGAGAGACTTCAAAAGAAAAGTGGGGCAATTTCCCGTATTCTATCTATCAACTACTTTGAAGTGGGGAGATATCCCCCAGGTAATAGAAAGTTAATCAAGTGAAAAGGAAGAATGCCAGCTTCCGTAAGAATACGCATAAAAGTTAACCCCAAAAGTTCATAGGCTAAATTGCTTGAAAATGCATAAAAAAAGCGCTCCCGAATTGAGAGCGCTTTTATCCTTAAAAATTACTTCTGATTATAAACCGTCGATAAATGACTTCACTTCTTCTTTAGATCTTCCAGTTTTCTTCTGGATTTTACCAAGAAGTTCATCCCCTTTTCCCTCGTCATAAGTCAAATCATCGTCAGTCAAATCACCGTACTCTTGTTTCAACTTACCCTTAATTACGTTCCAGTTTCCTTTTACTTTATCTTCAAATGCACTCATGTCTTTTTGGTTTAAGTGGTAATTATTTTAGTTAATTGTATTACTAAATATTCATAATTAATGCCAAGGAAGAGTACCCTTAGAAATCACCCTCAAATCGCAAAAACAACCCTTTTTCTTAGTAAAAGAACACGATTATCACCCTAAAAAAACAACCAAATTGGGGAATCAAATTCGGGAAATGAGGAGAATTAATCCGTTGACTCGATTAAAGTTTGAGGCCGAGTTTCTCAAGGATTTCCTTCGCTTCTTTTTGTTTCAAAAGGCTTAACTTTTACAAGCCACTTTATTCATGATAAAAAAGCAAATTATCTACCTCTAGAATTCGGGGGAACAATCGTTGTATTGAAGAGTTTTGATTATTAAACTTTCTTTAAATGTCTGCTTCTCAACTTTTGATTTTCAACTCCAAAGGAATTTACTGTCCGCAAGCACAGATTTACATTGATCCTTGGAAGCCGGTGAAACAAGCAATTATAACCCATGGACATTCCGATCATTCCAGATTTGGTCACAAAAAATATCTCACACATCACACTAATATCCCCATCATTCGCCATAGACTAGGGGAAATAAATGTTCAGGGAATAGGCTGGAATGAACCTTTTCATATAAACGGAGTCACATTTAGCCTTCATCCTGCCGGACACATCATAGGCTCCTCGCAAGTACGGGTAGAATATAAAGGTGAAGTCTGGGTTTTCACAGGAGACTATAAAACAGAAAATGACGGAGTTTGCACTCCTTATGAATCGATCAAATGCAATACGATGATCACCGAATGCACATTTGGACTTCCTGCTTTCAAGTGGAAAACACAGGCATCTGTCTTCGAAGAAATTAATTCTTGGTGGCAAAGCAATAAATCAGAAGGCAAAACCTCGGTTCTTTTTGGTTACACGTTAGGTAAAGCCCAACGGATTCTCAAACACCTTGATTCTTCAATAGGTGAAATATTCACTCATGGAGCTGTGGAGAATATGACGGAAGTGCTTCGACCACAACTGGAAATGCCTAAAACAACCCTCATAACCAAAGACACTACTGCAAAGGAAATTAGGGGGAACATGGTAGTGGCTCCTCCAAGTGCTCACGGCTCTCCTTGGATGCGGAAATTTGTTCCTTTTGAGACTGGCACCTGTAGTGGCTGGATGGCTTTTCGCGGAGCGAGATCACGCCGTGCTACAGATAAAGGGTTCGTGCTTTCCGATCATTGCGATTGGCAGGGTCTACTGCACAGTATAAAAGCAAGCGAAGCAAGTCGAGTAATCTGCACCCATGGCTACACAGACATATTCAGCAGATACCTCCGGGAAATTGGATATGATGCAAGCATAGAAAACACCGACTACGAGGGTGAAAAAGAAGATTCCTCCATCGTAGAAACTGTACAATCAGTATGAAAAAATTTGCAGAACTGATTGAAAAGCTAGATTCTACCAATAAAACCAACCAAAAGGTGGCTGCTTTGGCTGGATACTTTGCAGAAGCAGACGAACAAGACAAGCTATGGACGATGGCAATTCTATCTCACCGAAGACCGCCACGGCCCGTGAATACCACTTTGCTCCGGCTTTATGCTGCGGAACTTGTTCAGATCCCCCTTTGGCTTTTTGAAGAAAGCTATCATATCGTCGGAGACCTAGCAGAGTCTATAGCACTGGTAGTGTCTAATGATGAGCATACTTGTAAAAAGTCTCTGAGCGAGATTCTCGATGAGCTCGTTTTATTGAAGCCTAAAACGGATCTCGAAAAGAAGGTATATGTGCAGCAAATGTGGATGCAATTGGATTATTATTCCCGTTTTGTGTTTACAAAATTACTGACAGGATCCTTCCGGATCGGTATCAGCCAGAAGTTGATGACCAAAGCTCTTTCACAGGTCACCTTAGTTCCCGAAGATGAACTCGCCTACCGATTGATGGGCAACTGGAGCGCGGACGACAGCACTTTTGAAGAGTTGATTTTTGGAAGAAATGAGCAAGCCTACGTCTCCAAACCTTATCCTTTTTATCTCGCCTACGCTCTTGAAAATGAGGCTAACGAATTAGGAGACGTCTCAGATTGGATAGCTGAGCATAAATGGGATGGCATACGCGGACAGGTTATTTTCCGGAAAAAAGAAATCTTCATCTGGTCTAGAGGAGAAGAACTTGTAACAGAGAAATATCCCGAAATAGCAGGATTGGCGAATGTTCTTCCTGAAGGGACTGTAATCGACGGAGAAATACTGCCGTTTATCGATAGCCAAATCGGACTTTTCAATGATCTTCAAACCCGCATAGGTAGAAAAAATGTAAGTAAAGCTATTCTTACAAAAGTCCCAGTAATCTTCAAAGCCTACGATCTTCTAGAATTTAATGGGCAAGACATAAGAAATCTAAGCTATCAGGAGCGCAGAGTTCTTTTAGAAACGCTAGTCCATCAGGCAAACCATCCAGTTTTACAAATTTCCGATCAAATCAACTTCAACACATGGGAAGAAGTAATAGCTGAGCGGGAATTATCCCGCGAAAAGCGCAGTGAAGGATTGATGCTAAAAAAGAAATCAGCAAGCTATCAGGTAGGTCGAAAAAAAGGAGATTGGTGGAAGTGGAAAATCGACCCACTGACAATTGATGCTGTGCTGACTTATGCGATGCGCGGACATGGTAGAAGAACGAATCTTTTTACCGATTACACTTTTGGTCTCTGGCAACAAAATGAAAATGGGAAAAACGAGCTTGTTACCTTTGCAAAAGCCTATTCAGGGCTTACCGATAAGGAGTTTGCCCAAGTTGACAACATAATCAAACGCACTACCTTAGAACGATTTGGTCCAGTCCGTAGCGTGGAACCAACACTTGTGTTTGAGCTGGCTTTTGAAGGAATTGCTTTTTCCAATCGTCATAAAAGCGGTGTAGCTGTTCGCTTTCCCAGGATATTGCGATGGCGCCAGGACAAGAAAATAGCTGATGCAAATACGCTTGATGATTTGAAGGCATTGATTCCCAAGTGATTTTACGTAAATGCTCAGGACAACTTCAATCTCGCTCATATCAAGTTTTGGTGGAGATATCTCAAAAAAAAGACCTGCCCAACGGACAAGTCTTTTTCAAAGCATCAACACACAATTTTCTTTTCTGATGTACTTTTATTACGACGATGGTTTTATTTGTTGTCGTCTTTTTTCTTTAATTCTTCCTCTAATTTTTTCTGATATTCTTCAATTTTGGCTGCATTCTCTTTTTGCCAAAGTTCCATTTTACGCTGATACTCCTCCATCTTTGGTTGCATCTCTTTTTCCCATGCCTTCATCTTCTCTTCAAATTCTTTCATTTTAGGCTCATTAGAATCTTGCCATACTTTCATTTTGGCTTCGAATTCCTCCACTTTTGGCTCTTGGGTTTTCTGCCATTCCTGCATTTTCATCTCAAATTCCTTCATCTTAGGTTCGAATGCTTTTTGCCATTCAGCCATCTTCTTTTCAAAAGCTTCCATATGGGGCTCATACTCTTTTTGCCATTCAGCGACTTTTTTCTCATAAGCTTCCATTTTTGGCTTCATAGTATTCTCCCACTCTTCCATTTTTGCAGCATACTCTTTGGCTTTTTGCTCCATATCTTTCACCCATTTCTCTTTTTCCGTTTTGGTCATATTGATCGTGTCTTCTGAAGAAAAAGAATTTGTTTCAAAGGCGAAAACCGGTGGAGAAACCATAAAATCCATGGCTGGCATACTTCCCATATCAAAATCCATAGCTGGCATAGACCCCATGTCAAAGTCCATCATCGGAGCCATCTCAAATGTCATTGGTGGTATAGGAGCCATTTCAAAATCCATTACTGGGGCCATTGCTTCAACTGGAAATGGAGGCATAGGAGTAAGTACTAAATCTGGCATATTTTCCAAGACTATGGTTTTGCCATTGTGCTGATATACATATGATCCCTTAGTACTATTCTTTACTATTATTGTATCGCTTTTTGATATAATCGTATCAGCCGACACATTGACATTAGAATTGACATCTAGATTAATGTTAACATTTTCATCAACTTCGACCACGCGATTTAATTCGACCACCGGGTTTACATTGTTGTTAACATTCACCGAAAGCGGTTTAGTTTTTTCTATAGAGACAGGGACGTCCTGCTGTGCGGTGGCCATTAGGCCTGCACTTAATAAGAGTGTTAGTAGCATAGGGATAGAAATAATAGGGTTTTGTGGATAAGTCTGAGCTGGATGGCCCAATATTCTTTTGATTCTCTGAAGGGTAGGGTTTCTTTTTTTCGAGGCAGCCAGTGCCAGTTCAGGTGGATTTTGCTTCGCAAAGTTTAATACTTCTGCCAAGCTATAAGCCAACTCCCGTGGTGAAACTCCAGCTTTCACTGCTACATCATCGGCAGCATTTTCTCTCAATTCTTTGACTGTCTGATTCATCCACCAATAGCAAGGATGATAGAAGAAAAGCACTTCCAGTGCAGACTGAAGTAGATTAGCCAGGTAATCGTTACGCTTCACATGCGCAAGTTCATGTGCAATGATAGCTTCTAACTGTACTGGGGTCAACTGCAAAACTAGGGCAGCCGGGATAAGTATAATAGGTTTGAGATAGCCGAATGTGACAGGAGAAACACCATAAGAAGTAAGTTTAATCTCCACGTTTGAAGATACATTCATCTTTTCCATGAGACGATAAAGCATTTTTTCCAACTGAAAATCCTGAGGATCTGAGGATGATTTTCTAAGCGTCCTGATTTCAGAAAGGCTGTTGAAAAGACGAAACAAAAACAACAAAGCGCCCAGAAACCAGAAGTTAACTAAGAGAGGTAATTGAAGCTCTATCCAGTTTATCAACATTTTGATCAACCCTTCCGCTCCCAGACCCGCCGAGACTTGTACTTCACTTAGTACCATTCCTTCAAATGCTATTCGATCCACTAATGGAGTCGGGCTAAAGCTGGTGATTTCGTAAACAAAGGTAGCTATTGCAAAAAGTAAACTCAGGCCTAAGCCACCCAATGCAAGGTTATATTTGAAGCTAGGACTGCTTTTGTGAAAGACTCTCAGTACTAACCAAAGCACAGCTCCAATCAAAATTAATTGCCAAAGTGAGTGCACGAGTGTCCAGCCTATGGCATAGAGTAAACTTTCGGAAACCCAGTCGTTCAAAAGATTCATTATTTCTTATTTTCTAGTTGGTCTAAAAATGCACGAATTTCATCTAATTCCTCCTTGGAAGGGTTTTCTTCACCCAAAGCTTGGAGTACCAATTTCTGCGCAGAACCACCAAAAGCTGTAGTAACCAGATTTCTTAGTAAAGACTTCTGTGTATCCTTTTGATTGGTGGCTGGGCTGTAGACATGCGTCCGTTGCTCTTCATTTCTGTTGACCATCTGCTTCGCATGCATGTTTTGCATAGTCTTCAGCGTGGTCGTATAGCCAGTATCCTTAGTCTCAGCCAGCCGCTCATGGATCTGACGAACACTTGCCTCTTTCATTTCCCACAATAAGGAAAGTATTTCTAATTCTGATTCTGTCGGCTTACTCATGCGAGGTTATACGATTATTTTCGTAGTAAAGATATACGAAGAGAATCGTAAGTTCAAAACATCTACGAAAATAATCGTATTAAAATATGTTAACAATCTGTTCTACAGACAATTAATCCTATAAAAACACTTCATAAATGTTTTGGATAAGGTATAAAAATAATTGAGAGTAAGTCTTTTCATGGAAAGTAAAGTGTTCGGTTTTAATCTTTGGAAAGGTTTTGAATGGAGATAGATAAGAATTCAAAACAATTTGTAAGAAAATCTTCATAAAGCTCAAACTCGATATGAACTTTCCATTCCCGACATTAGTTGTATAGACATTGAATTTTTCATTATAACCAACTATACCATGAATAACGATCAAGCATTATTAAAACCCATAACACTTACGAGTGGTCTAGAATTAAAGAATAGAGTTTGGATGGCGCCAATGACAAGAAGTCGCGCGGACAATCCACAAAATAAGCCATTTGAGATTCACGAAAAATATTATGCACAACGTGCATCTTCCGGATTAATCATTACAGAAGGTTCCCAAGTGTCCAAACAAGGTGTAGGTTACATCAATACACCGGGAATTTATTCAGTTGCTCAAGTAGAAGGCTGGAAAGGCGTAACCAAAGCGGTACACGACGAGGATGGGAAAATTTTCATTCAACTTTGGCATGTGGGAAGAATTTCTCATCCAGATTTTCATGGAGGAGAGCTTCCCCTAGCTCCATCAGCAATCAATCCAAATGAAAAGTCCTATACCCCAGAGGGCTTCAAAGAAACTGTCACGCCGAAAGAAATGACGCGGGAAGAAATCAAGCAGACTATCCAAGACTTTAAAAATGCAGGGAAAAATGCAATGGAGGCGGGATTTGACGGGGTAGAGATCCATAGCTCCAATGGCTACTTACTTCATCAGTTCTTCAATGCTACCAGTAATACGAGAAGGGATGAATATGGTGGATCCATTGAGAATAGATCAAAAATTCTTTTTGAAATTATAGATGCCCTGAAAGAGGTGATGCCAGAGCAAAAAATTGGATTGAGGCTGAATCCATCGCTTAATGGGGTATTCGGAGTGAAAGCCGATGAAGAGACTATTCCTACTTTTGAATATATCGTCAAGAAGCTGAATGATTACGATTTGGCTTATTTGCACCTTTCGGAGCCATTTACTAACGTTTCAGATATACCTTATTTGGTAAGTAATATAGCCAAGCACTTTAGACCGTTATATAAAGGAACATTGGTCATCAATGCTGGTTTTGACCAAGAAAAAGGAAATATAGTAATCGAAACAGGTGATGCGGATGCAGTTGCCTATGGCTCATTGTACATTTCCAACCCAGATCTAGTAGAGCGATTCGCTGAGGATGCCGAGCTTGCAAGTCCAGATAAAGACACGTTCTATACTCCTGGAGAAAAAGGATACACCGATTACCCAAGCCTTGAAGAAATAAAAGTTGGATAATCACCCTAAGGGCCGGAAATTCCGGCCCTTTCTTTCTTATTTTTAAGCCATGTGTTTAGTCGCTTTTTCCTGGAAATCCCATCCAACATACCCGTTGATCATCAGTGCCAACCGTGATGAGTTTTTCGAGCGCCCTACCCAAGTGATGCACTTATGGGAAACTGGATTTTACGCAGGGAAAGACCTGAGAAGCGGTGGCACATGGTTTGGCATTCATCCCAATGGCAGATGGTCACTATTGACCAACTACAGGGATTTCATCCATCAGCGGGAATCAAAAATCAGTAGAGGAAAGCTTGTACAGGATTTCCTCGAAAGCCAAATCGATCCTCAAGACTACCTTAAAGGAATTGAACAGAATAAAGAACTTTATGATGGTTTTAATCTGCTGGTATCAGATGGAAATCAACTTTTTTACTACAGCAACTTTGGAGAAAGCGTCAGAGAAATTCAACCTGGAATATATGGCTTGAGCAACGGACTGATTGATGACCCATGGCCTAAATCGCAGCTTGCCAAGCTACAGTTAGAACAATTGATTACTCAGAGTTTTGATGAAGATAATTTGTTGGAGATTCTAAAATCTACCGAAACTGCAGATCCGGAACTCCTCCCTCTTACGGGTATGGCACCTGAATTGGAGAGCGCTCTTTCCTCCCAGCTAATTAGAATTAACGAAAATTACGGCACTGTTTCTTCCACAGCTGTGTTACAGCACAAATCTGGATTTACTAAACTTAAAGAGCGGACTTTTGAGTGGGATTACCACAGATTTGAAGACCGTGAATTTCAGTTTCAGTTGGAAAAACCTATTTAACGCAAATGACGAAGATATACGAAATGCTGATCATCGGTGGAGGCCCCATTGGTCTGGCTTGTGGTGTAGAAGCAAAAAAAGCAGGGTTGGACTACTTAATTATTGAAAAAGGGGCGCTCACAAATTCTATTTTTAATTACCCCATTAATATGACTTTTTTCTCTACCTCAGATAGGCTGGAGATGGCGGGAATTCCTTTTATGTCCATTGGAAATAAACCCAATCGCACTGAAGCACTGGAATATTACCGCAGGATTTTCTCCCACTTTGATCTTCATGTCAAGCTGTATGAAGCAGTGAAGACCGTAGAAAAAAAAGAAGCACTTTTCCAAGTTACCACATCCAAGGGAATGTACCTGGCAAAGAATATCGTTATGGCAACGGGCTTTTATGATTTGCCGAATCTGATGAATATTCCCGGCGAGGATTTGCCGAAGGTGCATCACTACTACAAAGAACCTTGGCCATTTATCAACCAAAAAATTGTGGTAGTAGGTGGAGCAAATTCTGCCGTGGATGCTGCTTTGGAGACTTGGCGCAAAGGAGCAGAAGTAAGCATGGTTTTACTCGACGATGAAGTGGATCAGGCTGTGAAATACTGGGTGCGCCCAGACATTGTCAACCGCATCAAAGAGGGGTCTATCAAGGCTTTTACCAAATCAAAACTCAAGGAAATCCGCGAACACGAAGTTGTGATCGCCACTCCTGAGGGGGATGTTACCATAGAAAATGACTTCGTCCTCGCTATGACAGGATACAAACCAAACTTTGGGTTATTGAATCAGCTGGGGGTAAAACTTAGTGAAGACGAGAAATGCCAACCGCAGTACAATGAGCTAAGCCACGAATCAAATGTGCCTGGAGTTTATCTGGCAGGAGTGGTTTGCGGAGGATTAAATACCCGGGAATTCTTTATCGAAAACAGTGTGGTGCACGCTGAAACAATTGTGAAGGATATTGCTGAGAAGTTGAAAAGGAAGTGATCATACCAATGAATTTGTCTTTCTAAAATAAAATTGGGAGTAAAAGGTTGTGAGTAGTAAGTTGTGAAACTTGTTAATCAATTGTATTTCAGACAAAGCTGAGAACTTGAATTGAAAAGAGCCTGACCAAATGACTTTGATTAGTCTCTTATATTTTATAAGATAGATAACCTCCTATTCTTTAATCTCTATCACCTTAAACTCAGTTCTTCTATTAATCTGATGTTCTTCTTCGGTAGATGCATTTTCTATGATCAACTGACTTTCACCGTATCCTTTGGCGACAAGCCTATCTGAGGCTATACCTTGAGAAACAATGTAATCAACTGCGGATTGTGCCCTTCGCTGAGACAAATCTTGATTATAGGCATCAGATGATCTGTCATCGGTATGAGAGCTTAGCTCAATTCTGATAGCTGGGTTATCCTTGAGGACCTGAACTAATTTATCCAGTTCTACCGCAGCATCAGCTCTGATCTCAGCTTTGTCCAAATCGTAATAGATATTCTCAAGCACAATAGAGCGATCCAGAACTAGCTGATCCAATACAATCGTGGTGTCCAAGGTAATATTGGTTACATCTTGAATAAGCGTAGAGACATCAGGAGTCTTTCCTTTGGTGGTATAAGGAATAGACTTAGAGAAGTAGCCACTCTTAGATGCGATAATTGTAAAGTCAGCGTCAGGAGTCAGCGTAAAACGAACTCGACCATTTGTGTTGGAAAAATCACCGCCTGATTGTTTATTAAGACTATCGTACAACACAACTCTCGCTTGCTCCAACACTGCATCATCCTCGCCTGCTACGCGTTGTGTGGTAAATACATTGAGCAGGACGTTAATGATTTTTGGTTTAGGAGTTTTGTCCTCAAAAAAATAAATGTCATCATCACCTACACCCCCTTCACGGTTGGATGAGATGAAACCTGCTTTAGGATATTCTGTGAAGAAAAGGGAAAAATCATCATTTGTACTGTTGAAATTTTCTCCAAGATTTTTGATTACCTGATTACCCGATTCATCTTTTTCAGCTACGAAAAGGTCCAGCTTTCCATAACCTGGATGTCCGTCAGATGAAAAGAAGAATTTGCCATCACCCATTGGTCTTGGGAAAAGCTCATTTCCAGGAGTATTAATATTCGGACCTAGATTGACAGGATTACCAAAATCTCCATTTGCCAATTTGGTTGCTTTATAAAGGTCTATTCCACCAAACCCTCCCGGTCTGTTGGAAGAAAAGTATAATTCTGCTCCATCTGCTGAGAAAGCAGGAGTAGAATTCCACCAGGTTTCGTCTTCATTCACCGGCATCCAAATCGGCTGGGTAAATCCACCTCCTCTAAAGTAAGACACAAAAAGCGCTGTTTCAGGTAGATCTCTATCTGACGTAGAATTCCCTCTTGCGTAGATGATTGTATTGCCATCTGGACTGATTGCAATAGCGGCCTGATTTAGCCCCTCTTCATTTTTGAATTCTGGAAGAGCCTGAGCCCCACTCACATCAACCCGAAGTCCGTCTGCTCTTGCCCGGAATAATTTAGTGTAAGGTGAGCCATCTGCAGGATAAAGCCCACTTGCCTGACGCCCTGAAGTGAAATAAAGAAAGTCTTCATTGACTACAGGAGCATAGTCAGGGCCGGCCGTATTGAGATCTTTATAGTTGACCAAAACATGATATGGCCAATAATCTTCAATTCCCTGAGCTAATTTAATTGCCTCTAACTGACGCTGCGTCTCTGCCAGATAGGTTTCATCTTGAGTCAAACCTTTTGCTTTTTCGAAAGCTTCCTTTGCCTCTTCGTCTTTATCCTGTGCTTTCAAACTCAGGCCTAACCGATAATAACTTTCAAAAGTAGGCTCTTCCTCGACCAACTTCTGATAATAAGGACCTGCATCTTCTATTCTATTCGAAAGTCGATAGCTCTCTGCGATGACCTGATTTGCCTCTTTATTTTCAGGATCATCTGTTAAGATCTGAGAAAAAGAATTGATGGCATATTGGTACTGACCGGAAAGAAACTGTTCATTTCCTTTTTCCTGAAGGCTCTTGCATGAGCTTACTCCGAAGAGAAGTAAAGCACAAATCCAAAAAAAATGGTTTTTCATCTGAAAGGGCGATTGATGATCTATTCTGAATATTACTAAATTAATTTGGAAAGTATCTGTTCAGCCAGCTATTCCCTGCCAAAATCCATACACTTTCCAAGTCTTTTTTGCTTTGCACCTGTGGATTGATCACGAGTGTTTGCGAATTGATCTCTCCAGAAGTGACTTTTGATTTGATCCCCAAAGCAGAAGCTACGCTGATTTCACCCGAATCGGATTTAAATGTCACTTTGCCTTGATCCGTAATGTTGTTTTCTATTTCATTTTCCAGCTCACGCAAAGTCCTGACCGAACTATCAATAGAGCAACCACTCGCGCCCAAGCCGGACTCATCCGCTGCCAAGACCACGATATGATTATCTAGGATCTGAAATGATGTTGGCATTCTATTGCCATGCGTATTCCAGCCATCGCAAAAGATGGATAGCCTGGAGGCAATTAATTCTTGTTCCTGCTCAGAAAATTGTCGCGTGGCTTGGTAAACCCAAACCCGTGAATCTTCCGGCATATCTTTAAACTTAACGTACATATATATAGTATTACTAAATGCCAAAGAAAAACCCTTTCTACCTAACGGCAAAAAGGGTCAAATTGATTCATACAAAAAACTTAAATCCCCATGTCTTTGGCGATCATTTCTGCCAGATCATATACTTTCACTTCAGCTTCTTTCTCCTTATTCTTCACTCCATCTGTCATCATGGTAAGGCAGAAAGGACATCCTACAGCAATTGTGCTGGCTCCAGTGGCCAAGGCTTCCTCAGTGCGCTCCACGTTTATATCTTTTTTGCCCGGCTCAGGTTCTTTGAACATCTGCGCTCCGCCGGCTCCACAACAAAGTCCTTTAGTCTTGCAACGCTTCATCTCCACCAGTTCTACATCTAAGGCTTTGATAACATCTCTCGGCGCTTCATACACATTGTTTGCTCTGCCTAGAAAGCAGGAATCGTGAAAAGTGATCTTCTTCCCTTTGAATTCTCCGCCTCCTTTCAGTGCTACTTTACCGTCATTGATCAACTGCTGTAGAAACTGAGAGTGGTGAATCACTTCGTAATTACCGCCCAAAGCCGGGTACTCATTTTTAATGGTATTGAAACAATGTGGACATGCGGTGACTACCTTTTTGATGTTGTATCCATTCATCACCTGGATATTTGCCACCGCCTGCATCTGGAAAAGAAATTCATTCCCTGCACGTCTTGCAGGATCTCCGGTACAGGCTTCTTCGGGGCCAAGGACAGCGAAGCTAACACCCACCTTATTCAGGATTTTCACAAAAGCCTGAGTCACGGCTTTGTACCGATCATCAAATGATCCAGCACAGCCCACCCAGAATAGTACTTCTGGACTTTCTCCTTTGCCGGCCATCTCGGCCATAATTGGTACTTTATATGTTGACATAATCTAGAATTACGATTTAGGATATTGTATTTACGAGGCCATTCTCATGATTGATTCCTGACCTACAACCTCAAATTCTTTTTAAGCATTTCACTTATTAAAAGCACTTACCTACTGAAACTGATAACTGAGACTGAACACTGGCAACTGCTCATTTCATTTCCTCATCTTTCACTTTCTCTGCCCAATTAAATCGATCAGCGGGGCTGAATTTCCAAGGAGCAAAGCTGGTTTCCATATTTTGGAACATTGCATTCCACTGCGCTGGCGTTCCGGATTCTTCCATGGCCACATAGCGTCTCATTTCCAGAATGATGGCAAGTGGATCAATATTCACAGGACAAGCTTCCACACAAGCATTGCAGCTGGTACATGCATTCAATTCTTCTTTGGTGATGTAATCACCCAAAAGTGATTTCCCATCCTCTAACCCTTTGCCACCTGTGTCCAAGCTCTTACCAACTTCCTCAGCCCGGTCTCGCACATCCATCATAATCTTGCGTGGAGATAGCTTTTTCCCCGTCAAGTTTGCAGGACATTCAGCCGTACACCTTCCACATTCCGTACAGGAATAGGCATTCAATACATTGATCCAGCTCAAATCATTAATGTCTTTGGCACCAAATCTTCCGATTTCAGCCGGAGGATCAGCTGGCGTATCCGTCGGGATTCCAAGCATCATATTCACCTCATTGGTTACGGCAGGCATATTTTCCATTTCTCCCTTTGGCTTCAATCTGGTGTACCAAGTATTGGGGAAGGCAAGAAAAATATGTAAATGCTTAGAATAGGTCACATAAATGGCGAATGCTAAAATCCCGACAATATGGAACCACCACGCTGCTCTCTCTACGAAAACTAGAAACTCAGAACTAAACCCTTCAAAAAGAGGCTTCAATAATCCGCTAAAAAACAAACTCCCTACGGGGATATACTGCCCAACACCCCTTGAGGCCAAAACCTGATCGGCTGTATTCATCTTCAGAATAGCTATCATCAGAACTATTTCAATAATAAGAATAATGTTAGCATCCAATGCTGGCCACCCTCTGAGGTCAGGGTTGATTAAGCGGGGCACTTTGAAGATATTCCTTCTGATCAGAAAGATGATACAGGAGACAAGTACGGCTACAGCTAGGAATTCAAAAATATTCATAGCTATAGTATAAGCGGATCCTAAAAAAGGCGCAAAAATCCGATGTGTCCCTACCATACCATCCAAGACAAATTCCAATACTTCAAGGTTGATCACTAAGAAGCCAACATATACGAAGAAGTGAAGAAAAGCAGGGATGAATCTCTTAAACATCTTTTGCTGACCGAAAGCCACCAAAAGCATCGTCTTCCATCGCCTCCCTGGCTGATCATTTCTTATCTCTGCTTTGCCTAGAAGAATGTTTCTGCGCAGGAATTTGACTCGTTTGATCAAAAAGAAGCTAGCAACGCCCAAAATGATCAAAAATATAAGTTGTGGTAAAAAGCTCATAGTGACGATATTAGCGTGTTTCTTGGGTTTTGGTCCATATTTTTTTTCTAAAATGACTTGCTTCAAATACTCAAATACCTACCTTTGCATCACTTTACAAACAAGGTGATATAGCTCAGTTGGTAGAGCATCGGACTGAAAATCCGTGAGTCGGTGGTTCGAGTCCACTTATCACCACCAGCCCTGAAGAAATTCAGGGCTTTTTTTATGCGCTTTTTCAACCACAAAGAGCACAAAGATTTCGCAGAGGACACAGCTTCATGTTCTGAACAGAAAATCGGAACAGTTGCCCCTCTTTTTATCTCATATGTATAACCCCTACTCATTATTTTTTCAATTGCTTTTTCATTAGATATTGAATCATTTTTTGGATGCCTGATAGGCAAATTAATAAATAGTAGGCATGCATACTATTTCCATCTCTAATTTAGAAGCAATTTAGTATAGCTAACCCGCCCAGCCAACCTATAAATTGTTGAGCTTCTTTAGCTCTCCTTTTTTTCAGTAAGTTTAAAAACTTTTACTTTTTTTCTTCACAACTGTAACATTCGCCATTTCCATGCATTACCGTATTAAATGAAGTCATTTTTTGAAGCACATATCTGGCCGCAAAGAGGCAGGCTCTACAGGCTGGGTTATCTCTGGGTGAGGGATCGATCTCTCACTGAAGATATGCTTCAAAATGTCTTCGAGAAATCCTTCGAAAGGGAGGATGAGCTGCGGAATCATCCAAATCTTGCTGGTTGGCTGGTCAAAAGTCTGAAAAATGAAGTCTTGATCCACTTTCGACAGACCAAGAGACTGGATTCTCTTGATGGACTGGAAGAATTGAAAATGGAAGAATCTGCTTCGGAGGACACAAAGGATTCGGTTCGACAGGTGATGAATCTTGTGAAAGGGTTGCCTTTGCGACAGCAGGAGATCTTCCATCTGAGAGAAGTGGAAGGATTGAGTTACGAGGAAATAACCGAGCACCTAGATATAAGTCTGGAGCAAGTGAAAGTCAACCTACACCGAGCCAGAAAAAGCATTCGAGAGCGGATGCTCAACCAAAAATCAACCAAATGAATCAGCGAATAGACGAATTACTCGAAAAGTACTGGGAAGCCGAGAGTAGCCTGGCAGAAGAGCAAGAACTGAAGCGCTTACTTCAGAATGCTGAGGGTTATGAGGATGAGAAAGCCTTGTTTATTGCTTTGAGTGATTTTACTGCTGAAGAGCCTAATCTCAAAATGCCAACTAAGACCGTCTCGATCAAATCCAGAAATCGGATGAGCTGGGCAGCATCAGTGGCAATCCTTGTCGGATCTGTCTGGGGATGGACAGTATATGAGCAAAAACAAGCTGAGCAACATGCATACATGGAAGTGATGCAGGCCTTTGCGCTGATACAGACAAATCTCTCCAAGGGACAAGAGGAAATGAATGTGATGAATGATTTAAAATACCTGAATACGACCAACCAATTATTTGGCAACCATATAATTAAATAAGCCATGAAAAAATTTCTAATAATTCCGCTTTTGCTATTCGCCTTTGTCATAAAGGCGCAAGCTCAGGATGATGCTATTCAGCGCTTTTTCTCCAAATACATGGAAGATGATCGATTTTCTAGGGTATACATCAGCCCGAAGATGATGCAGATGGCTGGAGGTTTTCTGAAAAGCAATGCAGCTACAGATAAGGATTCAGAGGATCTCGGCGTATTGATCCAGAAAGTGAAGGGTATTCGGATTCTTTCCTCAGACGAGGTGGACGGATTGACATTCTATAAGGAAGCAATGGGTACGCTTACCAGAAATAAATATGAGGACCTGATGATTGTGGAAGACAAAGGAAGCAGCCTGAAGTTTATGGTTCGTGAAGAAGGAGGTCTCGTCAAAGAACTCATGATGATTTCAGGGGAAAAAGGTGATTTCACTTTACTATCTATGTTGGGCAATTTCACTTATGAAGATTTGAACCTCCTTGCGGAGAAGACTGATATTCCGGGGATGGAGCACTATAGAAAACAAAATAAATAAGGATAAATCATGAGCCTTTCCCCCTTATTCATCGCTGCAGTATTTTTTCTTTTGAACCACAACTCTTTAGCTATAAAGGATAATGATTATAAGGAAGAGGTAATAAGCTATCTCAAAAGTGAGATGGATAAAAAAAAGATACCCGGATTGCAGGTTGCTGTTATAAGGAATAATGAGATTATTTTATCTGAATCGTTAGGTTTGGCAAACGTCCCTTTTGCTGCGGAAGTAACTAATGAATCACTATTTTCCATTAATTCAATTGCTAAAGTATTTACTTCAACTGCTATTTTTCAATTGGTAGAGCGAAATGAAATCCAGATTTCAGAACCTATATCCCGCTATCTAAGTGGACTGCCAGAAGAGTGGAGCCCTATTACCATTGCGCAGTTACTAAGCCATACTTCTGGTCTTCCTGACATTGAAGATCCGATAAGTGGAGACCTACTAGGAGCCAAAGGTGAGGATTTAGCTTGGAAGAAGGTTCAGCAAATACCCCTGCAATTTCAGGCAGGTGAAGAGTTCAGCTATAATGCCACCAATTATTTGCTGCTACAAAAGCTGATTGAAAAATATAGCACGGATGGTTTTGAAGATTTTATTAAGAAAAACCAGTTTGATGTTGCTGAGATGAACAGAACAATTTATGAAGACTCATTCACTGTAAGAGAGAACAAAAGTCCCACCTATTGCTATTACTACCTCGACAAAGTTTCCGGGGAATACATTGAAGGCGAGCAATTGCTGGAAGTGAACGAAGAGTTTCCTGACATGCTAAAAGCTGACTCGGGAGTTTTTAGCACAGCTGAAGATATGGCAAAGTGGATTCTAAGTCTGCAAGGGCATAAGTTCCTGAAAAAAAAGGAAAGCATAGCTCAAATGTGGAACCCCATCAAACTAAGCAATGGAGAATATGGGGGTTTTGGCGGTGATTTGAACGCCTATGCGCTTGGCTGGCCGGTAATCCATAGAAATAAACATCCTGCCTTAGCTCCTATCGGCGGAGGAAGAGCATCATTTATCATTTACCCAAAGGATGATCTGGCAATTATTTTATTTACAAATTTATCCGGGAGTGACCCGGTGGCTATGATTGAGAAGATAGCTACATACTATTTATAACAAAGATTTTAAAACTAATCCTTATTACCATGAAAAAGCTAATTCTAACCTTCGCACTAATTGCCTCAGTGATGGCAGTGCAAGCACAAAGCAAAAGCGTCAAAGCGCTCTACGAAAAATATAAAAGCGATGATGACTTCTTCCATATGGAGTTGGGAGGGAATTTTATGAACTTTGCCAATGGCTTCAAAATCGATATCGATGAAAATGATATGGCGACTGTGGCGAAGTCTATTGAAAAACTAATCTTCTTCACCCTACCTGACCATGTAGATGATGCAAGACTGGAATACAAAGCATTGCAAAAAGGACTAGAGAAAGAACGATATGATTTACTTATGGAAGCTTCTGAAGGAAAAAAAGGAGGAGTGATGGTTTACTCGAAAGGAGGCAATACGATTTCGGATTTAGTGGTGCTGGTTGGAGGTGATGATGGTGATCTGATGGTAGTGGAATTGAAGGGTACATTTGACCAGGAATTGGTAGCAAAAGCAACAAATTATAAGGGCAAAAATTAAACTGCCGATAAATTCGCTAAATACCCGAGATCCATTTTTCGCAAGAATTCAATAAATAGGTTTAGAAAATTCATTCTAGACCTGTTTTTTTTGTCCCCATTAAAATAATAGGGTGAAAACAGCATACGATTAATGGCAAAAAGGAAGTGATATTTATGATTTTGGTTTGATTTTAACTCTTTAAAAAAAATATTTTTAAAATATTTGAAATTTTTTTTCACAAAATTTCCATTGGAAATCTATAGAAATACTTTAACCCTGTAGATATAAAATTTTGTACAATTAAAAATAATAGATATATATTCTTTAAAACAGGCAAAACTCAAAATACAGCGACTTACGCTATCGATTGCGGGAGCATTTTATTAATTCGGTAATAATAAATTGCATTCATTACCAAATCATTAACAATCATCTTTTTTTATTGAAGTATTTGCAATTAATGTTTTCCCTTGTACCTTTGAATCATAATAACAAACCAATCGGCAACCCCGATGAAAACTGTAGCCCAAATTACCCCACCTAGAGACGGATCAGCCGTCTGGCGGTTACACAAAAATTAGAACCTATTCAAACCAATTATTAAAATGAAAAAATTATTCACATTGCTTTTTGTAGCGGGGATCGCTGCAGGAGCGTTTGCCAAATCAGAAGGTACATCAGTTCTAATCAGACAAACTGAAACTACTAAGGTAGCAGTATCCTTTAATGAAGCACCACAAGGAACAGTGATTGTAAGAATCACAGATTCTGAAGATCGTTTGATCTTAAGAGACAGAATTAACAAGGATGAAGCTTTTGCTAAGAAGTATGATCTTAAAGCTCTTCCTCAAGGAAGTTACTCTGTAGAAGTTATGGACGCTTCAGGCGTATTGAGAACTGCTACTTTCAACAATTACGTAGCAGAAACTCCAGCTGTATTCTCTAGAGTTTCTCCAATGGGAGGCAACAAATACAGATTGCTGGTAAGCAACCTAGACGCGAAGGACATCGAAGTAATGATTTACGATGGTGATCAATTGATCCACACTGAGAAAATCGATAATCCTCAAGGACTTCATAAAATCTACGCTATCGAAAGCGAAAGTGGAGCTGGTATCAACTTTAAAGTGAAAACTGCATCAGGATTTGAAGGATACGTAACTAGCCTATAAGCTAAACCAACGATTTAAATAAATGGACCCCGTTTGAGCAATCAAACGGGGTTTTGTTTTTATACTTTTTTTAACCGCTATAGTCACGGAGGTTAACATAGACTTTCAGAAACTACATGAATCAGGACTTCACAAACGGGGATGAAAGTGTACTTGTGAAATAGGGCTTCGACTTCGCTCAGACTGACCATTGTCTCTAATTCTAATCTTTGGCCTCCTACCACCTCCGTGACCACTGTGATTAACCAAGACATCCATAAAAAGCCATTCGTGCGACACGAACGACGGCGATGAATATCACTAATCTGTGGCCTCCATGTAAACCTCCGTGACCACCGTGGTTAAAGAACCGCAAAAAAAATACGGAGCATCTCTGCTCCGCATTATCTTATTTTCAGTTCCTATAGACAATTTTATGAACAACTCTTGAGACTGTTCACTGTAACTACCTATTTATTTTCCCAGCTAGCTTTTCCACCTTTGATAGAGTCAACATTTATGGAATAGTTAGACCCTGAAGACACAATCCACTTCACTTTTACTCCAGTCATTCCTGGAACATTAGCTACCAGAATTCTTTCAGGATTGTTTTTTTGCTCAGTTAACTTATTAAAATCTTCGTCTTCTACTACAAAACCGGCGACAACTTTAGCACCAGAGATGGTTACGTAGTCAGGTCTTTCGATTTTGTATTTGAGATCTTGGCTAGCGTGAGTTGGCATCAGCCGCTCATTGAAGATCGTGGCAGTAATAGCTTTCAAACCTCCACCCAGCTCTTCTTCTTTTACATCCATCACAGACAATTTTGGTGTATGATAAGCGTGATAAATCGTGAAGGCAATATTTCTATGTGCGTCTTGCTCAAGCAAAAACCCAGGATGAGCTCTACCGAAGTTCTTTTTAAACCCACCAATTTCCACTGTTCCAAATTGAGGGTGCTCAAACTCATGCCAGTTAACAAAAGCATCACCCATGGTCAATAACTCATCTACTTCGAACATCTCATTTTGGCCACCAGATTCCTTGTGGAAATAGAGGTATGGCACCATTAGCTCATTAGAGAAGGTGAACACCCCTCTGACTCCATAAAACCAATCCAACTCCCCACCAAAAACTGAATACAGATCTTTATAAACTGTCAGGTATCGGTAGCCAGGAATCATTTCTTGGCCTTTTTGCCCAAGTGCATCATAAATTCGAATGTCATTGCGATTGTAAGTGCTCACATCTTCTTCAGCTCCGGGACCACGAAGGATCATCCCGCCTGAATTGTGGAAGCTTTGAGCGCCTGCAATATTTGGGTGCTTCATCACGAATTCCATAATGGAGCGGTTTTCTGGAAGTGTAAATGGGTATTTCAAAGCACCACGCTGGATGTAATCCGGTTGCCAGTTCCAACCCCAGTCGCGGTTAGGATCATAATAGCCGACTCCATCGTCATTCACACGACCATCACCATCTAAATCAGTCCCCTCTTGACCAAGCATTTCGTACTCTCCTACTTTGTCAGACCCTACCATAATTAATTTTCTCGGATCCTGAGGATCTTTGATGTAGCGCCCGGTAGATGATTTTCGGATCATCATTGTAATGTGGCCATCTCCATCCAGATCATCCATAATATCCTCTCCAGCTACTCCATCACCATCATTATCGAGAATCATCATTCCAGATCGTGGGGAATTAGCTGTATTTGGCTCTAGGAAAAAGTTATTTCTCGCATCAGGATTGATCGTAGGAGTGATGTAAAAAACCTTGTCCTTCAATAGCTGCTGGATAAATTCATTATCTGCAAACATTTCGGTAAGATACCAAGCCCCGTAAAGAGAGAATTCTCCTCCCTGAATTTCATTAGAGTGAATATTCCCATCGATCCACATACCCGGTTTGTCGGTATCTTTTCCAGTGGAAAAATCTGTAATTGTCAGGGTCCACATATCGCGTCCTTCATACGATTTGCCAATAGATTCGAGCTTTGCGATATCTGGATGCGCTGCCACTATCTTTTTCATATTATCCACCAATCCTTCGTAAGTATAATATCGGTTGAAAGCAATTTCTACTTTGGGATTATGGGGGGTACCTATTGCACGGAAAAATTTCTCCTGTGCTTCTGCTTTATAACTTCCAAGGCTAAATACAACTAAAGCCAAGGCAACGATCAATTTTGTTGTTTTCATAAATTTCATGGCTTAAAGTTTTATAGTAGTAGAAGTGAACCCAGCATGTGAGGCACCGGCTTTTACAGTCACATTTCCAGCACCGCGGATGATCCATCTGAAACTTGATTTTTCGTAGGCACCAAGGGAGTTAATAAGTTTGATCTTATTCCCAGAGACGATTTCCTCAGCATCAGCATCTATGTCAATTCTGATTTTGCGTAGCCACCTGGATTTCTCTCCCATTTCTGAATGAGTTGGAATTGCAGAATTGTTGAACAAATCCATAGTCACACGGGTCAGTCCATTTCCCAGGGATTCAGTTTTAACATTATGAATTTCCAGTTTCGGCTGCATCTCCGCCAATTTCAGTATGAATTCCGTATGCTGATCTGCGATTTCGCTTACTTTTTCAAAAGGAGGAGTTGTCATCACAAAAGGCTTGATTCCACCAACTTCAACTTTTTTACCAGGAAAGTCAGGATGCTGTACTTCTGTCCATGGAACGAAAACATCATTCATCCCAAGTGAATCTGCCCAAGCCAAATAATTGGCTTCAGCATTTGACTTGCCTTTTCCAGTTGAATCTTTGTATTCAGGAATCCAATAGCCAGGGGTACCAAAGCTCAATCTGCCAAAATGGAAATAAGCCCACTGAAAGAAATCTCCATCTGTCCCTTGGTTGTCTTGCTGATACGCGTTCTGCTTCACTGTCTCTTTGTATAAATCTGAGACCATTGTATTAATCGCTTGATCTTTTTCCAAAATAGAAGTGACTACTCTTTTCTTTGCATTTCCAGCATTGTATTTCAATGGTGAAGACAAATTGTTGGCTGGGGAAAAAGTAACAAAAGCAAAAATATTCCACTGCTCAAACAAATAATCCAGCATTGCCCTAGACTCCTTCTGCGTCACGGGCATATCGCCTGCCAACGGTTCAAATACTGGGAATTTATAAGTCAAAGACTTATTGAAAGCAATTCCTTCTATCAAATCTTCAGCAAATTCACCGTCCTTGTCATCGTCCTTTGATTCTTTATGCAGGGAGTATTTACCTGCTTCGCCTTTGGATTTATCCGCTTTCACAAGTACTCGTTCATCTTCTTTTGAGAGCAAATAGTCGCCCATAGAATCTTCCACACGCATCATCGTAATCATTCCATCATTATTCAAATCCGTATAGCCACTTCCTCCTGGCGCGCCATCACGGTCATGATCCACGGATACTGCATTTCCTCTTCTCTCATATTTTAGTGAAGCATGATACTGCTCGTATGCATCTGGAGACATGTTTGGAAAAATGTAAAAAGTGGTAGTTTCAAGTGCATCTGAATGGTCTCTAACTAATTTTTCCGCAAACTGAACTGCTAACTCCACGCTCAAAACTTTGTAACCCTCCACTCCACCGACCACTGCAATGGCAGGCTTTTGATCCAGTAGTCCAGTACCTACTTTAAGCACCCAAATATCTTTGCCGCCTTCAGTTTTGGTGAGTGAGATGAGTTCAGCGGATGTATTGGAAGCTACACGCTGCAAACGCTGATTGAGCTGACTGAGCGTAGGATAATCGGACTGTGCAAAGGCAGTTCCCGAAAGGCACATACCTCCAATCAACAACCAACTAAGTAGTGTTTTTTTCATATGTTTATAAGTTAAATTTTTTAGTCCTTTTAGAGAAATAGTCGAGTGAGCCCACCGGGGCTAATAATTATCCCCTGTGTGAAGCTTGAGTCAAGCTCGATTTCATAAATCCATTGGGTTTTAATTTTCTGATTTGCCAAATCCTTAAAAAGATCGGTACCTAAATTTTACTAAAAATTCGGGAGAAAACGCCCTTTCCTTTTTCTGAATGCAGAAATAGCCCGTGAATGGATATTGATCGGGATAAATGGAGTTATAAAAGAGATGTTGGACAGATGAGGAAAATTCGCTTATTTAACAGCATCTCCTTTTCAAAATGTATCAAAAAGTAGCCCTTGCCATAGCTTTTTCTCCTCGGATGGAAGCTTTGATTTCTGAAACCAAACGACTCGTCCAGCTTTTTGGATCTGATCTGATTCTCATTCATATCGGCAAGAAAACCGATGAACTAGAAGCCAAACTAGACGAGATCATCACCAAAACAGGTTTGGACAACCTTAAAACCAAGCTTATCTGGAAAGAGGGAAAGCCTGTAAGAATGATCATCGAAGCGTGCAAAGAAGAAAAAGCTGATTTGTTGGTGGCCGGGGCCTTGAAACGCGAGGGATTTTTAACCTACTATATGGGATCAGTAGGTAGAAAAATTATCCGTAAAGCTCCATGCTCGGTTTTAACATTAATTGAACCCAAGATTGATTCTACAGTTTTTGAAAAAGTAGTTCTCAATGGAACCCAACTGGATATTACTGCTCATGTGATCGAGAGTGGAATTGATTTTTCCAAATACGTCAAAGCTGAACATGTTTATATCTTGAACGAAATAAAAATGTATGGTTTGCAGATGGGGACAGCAAGCGAAGATTCGGAAGAGGAAGCTTCACAGACTCGCCGACAGCTAGTGCAGAATGAAATGCAGTATGTGGAAGAGATTTTAAAAAAGATAGATAAGGGAAACTTGAAAATAAACATTAAAGTGACTGGTGGAAGATGGGCTGTGGAGTTAGCAAGGTTCTGTGAAAAAATCGACGCAGATCTTCTCGTCGTGGGAGATGATTATAATCTCAATTTCTTCGACAGAATTTTTCCACATCACTTGGAAGATTTATTGAGCACTTTGCCATGTAATTTACTTATCGTAAAAAATTAAACCTCCATGGAAACCTTAGACCATAAGGAGGTAATTAATTTACTCCTTCAACTCGCATCTATTCTTATTCTGGCAAGAGTCTTTGCTGAACTCGCAAGAAAATTCAAACAACCTGCCGTGGTGGGTGAAATATTTGCAGGAATTATCCTAGGACCAACCATCCTTGGAAATTTCTTCCCCGGTGCGCATGAATATTTATTTGGTGCGCATGAAATGACCAATATAGCCTTCGATGGCTTCGTGCAGATTTCCGTTGTGCTATTGCTATTCATCGCGGGTCTGGAAGTGGAACTGCATATTGTGTGGAGTCAGGGCAAAAAAGCTTTGTATATAGCAGTAGCCTCGATGGTCCTACCAATTATTGCTGGATTTGTGGTGGCGTACGCTTTCCCGGAGTTCCTGGGAGTCAATATCAATGACAGAGTAGTCGCTTCCACCTTTTTTGGACTGGCTATTTCCATCACAGGGCTCGCTATAGTGGCCAGAATACTTATGGATTTGAACCTGTTCAAAACCTCCTCAGGCTTGCTAATTATAGCCGGTGCGATGATAGTAGATGTACTCGGGTGGCTTGTATTCTCAGTGATTTTATCGCTATCAGAATCTGGAAGTGAAGGCTTGGGAGTTTGGCCCACCATTGGGCTAACCTTACTATTTACCCTAGTCATGTTGACTGTCGGAAAGGGACTGATCAATAAAGTACTGCCGTGGATCAACAAAAAGTTAGCATGGCCTGGAGGCTTACTCTCTTTATCATTGGCACTTTGCTTTTTGGCTGCATCATTCACAGAATTTATTGGAATCCATGCCATATTTGGTGCTTTCATCATTGGTGTAGCACTTGGAGATTCCGAGTATTTGACAGAAAAAGCCAAGGAAATTCTACACCAGTTCATCAACAATATTTTCGCCCCTATTTTCTTTGTTTCGATTGGACTGAAGGTAAACTTTATCACTGGATTTGACCCAGGAGTCGTCGGAGTTGTAATTATTGTCGGGTTAGTGACGAAATATTATGGAGCCTATTTTGGGGGACGACTCGCAGGAGTTCCACGCAAAGAATCCATCATCGCTGGCTTTGGCATGAGTACGCGTGGAAGTATGGATATTGTGTTGGGATTGATAGCTTTAGAGAATGGATTGGTAACTGAACCTCTCTTTATTGGATTGGTAATTTTGGCGATTATCGCCAGTATGAGTGCAGGTCCTTTGATTGGATGGGCGAGAAATCTGAAAATCTAAATGTTTTTTCAATGACCGATTCTGAAGATCAATTGGCGAAATCTAACAATCGGACGTATTTTTGGGTTCTGAATCAGAAATCCTCACAATAAGAGCAAACATGACTAAAACCGGAAAAACCGGCGTTTTGCTGGTTAACCTGGGAACTCCAGATAGTACCGCTACCGGCGACGTAAGAAAATACCTTCGTGAATTTCTAATGGACGGTCGTGTGATCGATATTCCATTTATCTCTAGGTGGATGCTGATCAATCTTATCATAGCACCTTTTCGCGCGCCTAAATCAGCTCACGAATACCGCAAACTTTGGACAGACCGAGGCTCTCCCTTGCTTTTTCATACAGAAGATCTTAGAGACCGATTGATAGAAAAGCTTGATCCCAAGCAGTACAAAGTGGCTATTGCGATGCGCTATCAAACACCCTCGATAGAAGCTGGTCTTACAGAATTACGAAAAGCACATGTGACCAAAATCATTGTATTGCCACTCTTTCCACAATATGCCTCTGCATCCACAGGGTCTGTTCAGGACAAAGTGATGGAAATAGCTAGAGGTTGGCAGATTATTCCTGACATTTCATTTATCAGTAATTTCATAGAGCATCCATTATTCCTGGAAGCTTGGGCGGAGCGTGGTAGAGCAATGCTAAAAGAAAAAGATTACGATAAAATTCTCTTCTCATACCACGGACTTCCTGAACGCCAGATTCTCAAAGGCTCAGTGGACGGTTATTGCCAACTTGGTGCCTGCTGTAATAAATATGGGGCAAAAAATCATTATTGCTATCGTGCTCAATGCTTTCAGACTACACGTCTGATTGCCGGTAAATTGGGAATCCCTGAAGAGAAGACGGTGAACTGCTTTCAGTCTAGATTAGGAAAAGACCCTTGGGTAAAACCATACACTGATGAAGTAATTGATGAATTGGCAGCGAAGGGTGTGAAGAAAGTACTTGCCTTTTCTCCTGCTTTTGTTGCTGACTGCCTAGAAACCACCGTGGAAGTAGCCGGAGAATACCGAGATAAATTCTTGGAAGCTGGCGGAGAAGAATGGGATTTGGTTCCAAGCTTGAATTCTGAAGATACTTGGGTGGAATGCGTGAAGGAAATGGTGCTGGAGCATTCCAGTGTTACTCATCAAGCGTCTTTTTAACCACGGGGAACGCGGAGATTTTCACGGAGAGCACAGTTCATTAGTGGGAGCCATGTAGTAACCATTCGAGTGACACGAACGGCGGCGTAGTAGAAGATCACGGTTGGCCTGCTTCTCCAGAAGCTGGACTTGATTTATTTAATTGAACTCCTCAAACAAAGGTTTTTGAATTTTTTAAATCGCAGATTTTAATCCGAAGTGTATAATAAATGGTTCAAAGTCTTTGTCATTGTGAAGAAGAACAACTTCATTTTTGATGCAAAATGTCGCAATCAAAACATCTATTGTTTTACGAATGGTAACTCCTTGTTTCCTTAAGAATCTGAAATGCTTAGCTGCCGAGATTGCTAAGTCTTTTCCTCCTAAATTGAAAAAATGCAAATCCTCGAAAAACTCTGTTGCATTTGAAAAGCTCTGATCAGAATTAAATCCTTGCAGAACTTCTGTCATTATCAAATCGCCCGTACAGATGATTTCCTTTCCTAGTATTTCATGCAAAAAATCAGTTTGTAAATTCTTTCTTCCGTTAAAATAGTCTATCCACACAGAAGAATCTACCAAAATCATGAGTCAGTCCGCATTTCTTCCAAATCACCCTCCCATTTCATTTTCCCTCGAAATTCCTTAATCCTTTTTTGTTTTTTTAAGGTCAGAATCAACCTCAAACCTTCCTCTACGGTAGCCTTCTTTGTAGTCAAGCCAGAAGCCTTCATTGCTTCTTCCATTAGCTTTTCATCAATTTCAATGTTCGTTCTCATGATGTGTATAATTTTATACAATATACACATTCTTAAATATCTCAAAAACTAGTTTACATCATGTATTTAGCCACTTCAACTTTACCCTCCTTAATCACCCATTTTGCATAGAACCTATTAACTTTGCCGCCATGAACGAGCGATACATGCAGCGCGGAGTTTCCGCCTCCAAAGAAGATGTGCATCAGGCCATTTCAAAACTTGATAAGGGGCTTTATCCAAAAGCATTTTGCAAAATCGTAGAAGACACCCTTGGGAACGATCCTGAATACTGCAATATCATGCATGCAGACGGCGCCGGTACCAAATCCTCATTGGCATATTCCTATTGGAAAGAAACTGGTGATGTAAGCGTATGGAAAGGAATCGCGCAGGACGCCATCATCATGAATACCGATGACTTGCTTTGTGTGGGTGCGATTAATAATATCCTCGTTTCATCTACCATAGGAAGAAACAAAAATCTAATTCCTGGGGAAGTGATCGCCGCGATCATCGAAGGCACTGAAGAGGTACTTCAAATGCTACGGGATAATGGAGTAAATGCAGTACTGACCGGAGGTGAAACTGCTGATGTCGGTGACTTGGTAAGGACAATAATCGTGGACAGTACCGTCACCTGTAGAATGCGACGCGATGAAGTGATCTCCAATGATCAGATTCAAGGTGGTGATGTGATCGTAGGTTTAGCTTCTTTTGGTCAGGCAAAATATGAAACATCCTATAATGGTGGCATGGGAAGCAACGGACTGACTTCTGCCCGCCATGATGTGTTCAATAAAGTTTTGAAAACAAAATACCCTGAGAGCTTTGATCCATCTGTACCGGAAGATCTTGTTTACTCTGGAAAATATAACTTGACCGATCCAGCTCCCGGCGCACCGGTGAATATTGGAAAGCTTGTACTATCTCCTACCAGAACTTATGCACCAATCATGGTAGATGTGCTCAATTACATGAGATCTAGAATTCATGGCTTGGTTCATTGCAGCGGTGGGGCGCAGACAAAAGTTCTTCACTTTGTTGATGATGTGCATGTGATCAAAGACAATCTTTTTGAGACTCCTCCACTATTCCAAATTATTCAGGAGGAAAGCGGTACGGATTGGAAAGAGATGTACAAAGTCTTCAACATGGGACACAGAATGGAAGTCTATCTTGATGAGCGTTATGCTGAGGAGATTATCGACATCGCCGAATCCTATGGTGTAGAAGCACAGATCATCGGTCGGGTAGAGCCTCACCAAGGCAAAAAAGTGACCATCAACAGCCCACACGGTACTTTTGAATACTAAGCAGAATGAGCGCTAAGAGCATCTTATTAAAAACAACGAAAGTCCTATGTTGGACTTTCGTTGTTTTGGTGGCAATTGCCTTGATCGTACTAACTAAAGTAGATCGCTCACCGATTCATGATCAGGATTTTTACACGGAAACTTTTGAGAGATTAAATCAAGCCACTTTTTCAAATTCTCAGGGTGACACTTGGATAGCTGGCTGGTCTAGGGTAAATATGACCCCAGCTGAGCCGGCAGATTTGGTAGGGTATGCACCTAGAGGAAAATACGAGTTTGTTCAGGATAGCAGCTACGTCAAAGCGCTGACACTTTCCAATGGAAAAGCTCGGGTTGCTTGGCTCAATTATGAATTGCTGATCGTACATCCTGCTTTGGCAGAACAAATTCAGAAGGCTATTAAAGAAGCAAAACTTCCGATAGAGCAGGTAATTTTCACTGCTACACACACCCACTCCGGAATGGGTGGATACATGCCTGGCCCAATGGGAGAAATGGCTTTCGGGGGCTATGACCAAAGCATGGTAGATATGATGGTTTCGCGTAGTCTTTCAGCTTTGCAAAAAGCCATTGCTGCCCAAGACACCGCTTCTATTTCCTACCGCAAATCAGATGCAGGTGATTTGGTAGCCAATAGATTTGTTAAAGATGGACCGACAGATCCATTTGTCCGCCAGCTTATTTTCACCAAAAAGTCTGGGGAAAAAGCCACTTTCCTTACCTATTCGGCGCATGCTACCACGATGAGCACCAAGTTTATGGGGCTGTCTGGGGACTATCCTTTTTATCTCACAAAAGAGCTGGAAGCTGGCGAGTTTGAATTTGCCATGTATGCTGCTGGCACTGTAGGAAGCCATAGGCCATTAAGACCAGGAAACACACCAGAAATGGTCGAACTGTATGCACATAAACTGGACTCGACTCTGAACTTACGGATGACTTATTTGGATACAGTAAGAAATTACCAGATCCGAACTGGCCACTTGCCGATTTCATTGCGAGCTCCGC
Organism: Algoriphagus aurantiacus; assembly: GCF_035156405.1. Lineage (NCBI taxonomy): Bacteria > Pseudomonadati > Bacteroidota > Cytophagia > Cytophagales > Cyclobacteriaceae > Algoriphagus > Algoriphagus aurantiacus. Next base: position 53,019 of record NZ_JAXRUT010000011.1, read on the forward strand.
AACTTAGGATTACAGATAACATTCGATTACGTCCCTGGCTGTTCAATTATTTGCTTGGCGAGACCAATGCTCATCTTGACATTACCCAAATAGGCAACACACTGATGATCGCATCAAGCGGAGAAATCTCCGGCGTATTCTATGAGGAATGGGAGAAGCTGTCGCAAAGCAAAGGCTTGAACTTGATTATCACTACTTTCAATGGTGGCTACATCGGCTACATTACTCCTGACGAATTATATGACGAAAACTACCATGAGGTGCGTGGAATGAATTGGTATGGCCCGGGAAATGGAAAATACTTTGAGGAGTTGATCAAAAAAGTAATCGAAAAAGCGGGAAATTAAGGAAGCATTTATATCCTAACAATTGTAGATTTTGTCCTGTATCCCATCCGCTGACATGATTTATCTTTGTAAAAAAGGATAATCCATGAAAGTCCAGAGTCAAGATTCCACACTACAGAGCATCTGCAAATGCACATGCCCAAGATGTCATACGGGTAAAATGTTTGCCGAAGCAAAACTTTCTAAACTATCCAGCCTATTTCAAATGAACAAGGTTTGCAGTCACTGCAATCAATCTTTTGAGCCTGAGCCTGGGTATTATTTTGGAGCCATGTTTATCAGCTATGCGATCAATACGGCTCTTTTCATCACTGCCTGGGTCATGCTGGAGGTGATTTACCCTGTCTATTCATTAAGCCTCTTATTGTCTGTGATAGGAGTTGCAGCGATCCTGTGTTTTCCGCTTATTTTTCGGCTCAGTAGGTCAATTTGGATCGCTATCTTCATTCCCTATAGCAAGGAAAAAGCCATCCAGAACTATGTTTCATAGAGACAGTTTTATTGGTTTTTGGCGGATTTTTGAGAAATTCATCTATGCTAAAGCAGACACTTCCGACTTATCAAATTCCCGATTTCGAAAATCCGTCAAATGCCCCTGATCACTTTTATTATTCACGGCTGAACAAGCACTTGATTACCCACCAGTTCATCCAAAAGCCACACAAACACGATTTTTTCATCCTAGTGTTGTTTACTCAAGGAAGGGGAAATCATCTCATCGATTTCAACTATTACTCGGTAAATCCTAATTCGGCATTTTTCCTTTCTCCTGGCCAGGTTCATTCCTGGACCTTATCAAAAGACACCAATGGCCATATTCTGTTTTTTAGCTCCGATTTCTACACTTCGCTGTTTCCGCTGACCAAACTAAACAGCTTTTCATTCTTTCACTCTAACCTCACCTCACCAAAGCTGGAGTTGCGGCCAGAAGAGATGAATGAGATGAATTTTTATATGGAAAAGATCGAGTCTGAGGTAATGCATCCGAGATGGGCGAGCCTTGATCTACTAAAATCCTTTACGGATATTCTGCTTACAAATGCTCACCGTATTTACATGGAGAAAAATCCAACGCCACTTCATCTAGAGCTCAGTTCGAGTCAATTCCAAAAACTTGAACTATTGATTGATTCAAATTTTTCCAATAACCGTGAAGTTAATTTTTATACAGATAGGATGAACATGACTCTCAAACAGCTTAACTCTCTGATCAAGAAAAAAGTAGGGAAAACCATTTCAAAATTAATTCAAGAAAGAGTCATGCTTGAAGCAAAGCGACTACTGGTTCATTCAGATTTAACTATTTCTGCAATAGCCTTTAGGTTGAAATTTGATGATCCAAGTTACTTCAGTAGATTTTTCAAAAACAATATTTCTCTCACCCCTGAGGAATTCCGTACGAGCGCTCATCATTCAGCTAGCCAGACCTGAGCCTTTACCCAGCCATCTAAAAAGCTTCTCTCACTGGTTTTCCGAAACCCACATTCCAAAAAAATATCCTCGTACTTGGGCAATGAAGGCCGAATATGCCCGACCACTATCCTAAAAAAAGAAATCATGGAGTAGTTCAAAATCTTCTGGGAAAGTTTTTTGGGCGCGAAAAAGTCGGCGAAATAGATTCTGGATTCTGGTTTCATGCATTTTTTGACTTCCATCAAAAGACTCTTTATCTGCCCATCGGACATCGTGTCCAACACAAAATGGAGCAAAATTTCACCAAAATCAACTTGTGGCTGATACCGGAAATAGCCAAGCTTAAAATCCAAGTTACTTCCGTTGAGATTTTGACGTGCTCTCTTCATCATCGCCTCCGAAATCTCCCAATATTCTCCCTGAATGTCACGCTGAAAAGCCTGGTAATCCCGTCCATCTCCGCCTCCTATTATCAGCGTATTTGACAATCGATCCCTCCTCAAAAAGCAGGTTTTCGAAAACTGCAGCTGATCCCCAAACACAAGTCTGACTAAAGGATTGTAAAATGGAGCTAGTAAACTGTAATGATCTTTCACTAGTTTAAAGGAATGAACTAATTCCCAAAATAACCTTATATGAAGAATCTATTTAAAACCATCGGCGGATTACGCCAACTTTTATCCAGTGTCGATCTCGATCAGATTTCCAAGCTGTCTCAAAAAGTAGATATATCTAAAATGGTTGGCTTGGTCTCACAGATGAGCGAAGAAGATCTGTCAAAAATGATGGGGATGCTCAAAGGCGGCAGCAAACCTAAAACCATCCCTCCCATCAATGGAGACTTTTACGAGTTAGGCCAAACCCTACAGCCCCATGAACGGGCAATCCAACTGCGGGTGCGTGAATTTATGGAACGGGAGATTAAGCCTATCGCCAATGACTATTGGAATCGAGGGGAATTTCCCATGCAGATCATTCCGAAAATGGCCGAATTAGATATTGCTGGGTTGACATATCAGGGCTACGGCTGCCCAGGCCACTCTGCTTTGCTGGAAGGATTTATAGCCATGGAAATGGCAAGAGTAGACACTTCAATCTCTACATTTTTCGGAGTGCAAAGTGGGCTGGCAATGGGCTCTATCTACCTTTGTGGATCGGAAGACCAGAAATTAGAATGGCTGCCATCTATGCAGAAATTTGAGAAAATCGGTGCATTTGGCTTAACAGAACCCGATGTAGGATCTGGTGTAGCAGGTGGTTTGACTACAACCTGCAAGCGAGAAGGCGATGCTTGGGTACTCAATGGCCAGAAGAAATGGATAGGAAATGCCACCTTCTCAGATATGACAATTATTTGGGCTCGAGACTTGGAAGATCAGCAAGTCAAAGGATTTATCGTGAGAAAAGGCAATCCGGGATTTCTCGCAGAAAAACTGGAAGATAAAATGGCGTTGCGAACAGTGCAAAATGCCTTGATCACACTAACAAATTGTGAAGTCCCAGAATCGGATAGATTGCAGGAAGCAAATTCATTCCGGGACACATCAAAAGTTCTCCGGATGACAAGAGCAGGTGTAGCATGGCAAGCCGTAGGATGTGCCCGAGGTGCTTATGAGTTGGCTTTGGCTTATACTAATGAGCGTAAGCAATTCGGAAGACCTATTGCATCTTTCCAGCTTGTTCAAGATCTTTTGGTCACTATGTTAGGAGATTTGACAGCGATGCAAACGATGGTTTTCCGCCTTTCAGAAATGCAGGATGCTGATATTCTAAAGGATGAGCATGCCTCTTTGGCTAAGGTATTCTGCACATTGAGAATGCGCTCCATTGTAGATCATTCCCGGGAGCTCTTTGGAGGAAATGGTATATTGCTCCGCTATGACATCGCGAGATTTGTAGCTGATGCCGAGGCAGTTTATAGCTATGAAGGCACCAAGGAAATCAACTCACTGATCGTAGGTCGTGCGATTACAGGACATAGTGCTTTTGTCTAAAGCACTAGCAAAATCGCTGGCAGCAGAAATACAATTTCCATCCGCATTCTGATTTGCTCCGGGCTTAAGCCACAGTTGAAAAAGCTCAAATAATGTAAGAACAACATAATCACTAGTAAACCCGGGAAGATTCTGTACAAAGAATTTACCAGTAGCAATCCAATTAAAGCAAGTAAAATCAAGCCGATTGCCAGCTGCCTAATTCTTGGATTGAGTCTATCCTGAGGAATTAGTGTGGCAATGGATGAAAACCCAGCTTCTTTGTCCGACTCAGTATCCAAGCTGGATAGCATAATCAGATTCAAATAGGCCAATCCCATGTATAGAATTGTCAGGCCAAAAGCTGTCCATGTATAGTCGATTTCAGGCGTTTCATACCATGGCAACCATGCAATACCCACCACGTAGAATACCGCTGAGCTGAGTTCTTTCAGGCGAACTTGCTTTGCTGCCAATTTTCTGACCCCAAGCATAATCGCCAAAATCAATACACCGAGTCCAGCTCCAACAATCAACTCTTGGGAAAACCCAAAGAATTGTATCGCCCAAACCAATCCAACACAGCCAACTATCCCTAGTATGACTAACAAGGGTTTCTGATAAATAAGGTGAAAATGATGCCTGTCTTTCCCATGATCTGGAGCCAACTTCCTGGCATCCATCAAATGGTCTGCTGTATAAATACACCAAACAGCCATCCCTAGTAGGGCATATTCCTGCCAGTCCAGCTCAACTCTTAATACCCGTGTAAAAAAAAGCATTCCCGTCATAGCCCCGAGAACCACATCAATAGAAAGCCATGTAATGCGTTGATATAATCTGAAAAGAAAGTGCACGGATTAAAGATAGCTGGAATAGACAAAAGTCCATAGTTGGTCAGTAAATGCTCAGGTATAATCCCTATTTTACCAATCAATTCTCAACCCATATACCTAATCATATGAAAAAATTCAATTTACTTTTAGTAGCACTTTTCGCTTTTGCAACGGTCGCCTTTGCGCAAGCCCCCATCAAAGTAGCCTGTGTAGGCAACAGCATCACGCAAGGGCCAGGCAGAGACAATCCTGAGAGTTACCCACTTCAGATGCAGGCAATTTTGGGTGATGCATATGAAGTAGCCAATTTTGGAGTAAGCGGTAGAACTTTATTACGCAAGGGAGATTATCCGTATTGGAATGAGCCACAGTTTCAGCAAGTGAAAGATTTTCAGGCGGACATTCTCGTGATTATGCTGGGTACGAATGACTCTAAACCCCAGAACTGGAAATATGCTTCGGAATTCAGACAGGACTACCTGGATATGATAGCTGAGTTCAAAAAGACCATGCCAGCAGACGGCAAAGTATATGTAATCATGCCAGTGCCTGTAACCCGTGAAAATTTCGGAATCACTCCCGAAGTGATGAATAATGAGCAGCGAATGATGATCATGGATATAGCTAGGGATTCAGGTTCTGAGTTGGTGGATTTATATACTCCATTGATGGACAAGGCTGATTTACTTCCTGACGGCGTACATCCCAATACCGAAGGCTTGGGGATTATGGCTAGTGTGATTGCTCGGGCGATTAGGTTGTAGGAAGAGGGAGGTTGGAAGTTGGAAGTCCGATGTTTGGTAAAACCCTCTAGGTTTTTAGAAATCTGGGGGGGGTTGGTTTTTTATTGCCTACAAACCCAATCTGCTTCCACTCTCCCTCGATGGGATCATTTTCTCTTTGATGGATGGAAAAACGGAGATAGGAAACTGAGATTGCTTCTTCACTAATACATCGCTCAGTCGTATCCGATAGCTACCTGATGACGATCTGTTGACCAAATCAGTATAAAAAAAGCTTTATGAATTAGGACTTCCCGCCTTCGGCGATTCTGACATTCAGGATAAAACTAATTTGACTAATATTGAATAACTATGTTGCGCTCTCTGCGTGACCTCTGTGGTAAAAACCATTCTTGCTATACCAGCAGTAAAAACAAAAAAACCACAACCCTTGCGAGTTATGGTTTTGGAAAGTAGGTCTATCGTTTCTTACTTACCTCCAAGTGCATTAGCACCAGAGACTATTTCTAGAATTTCATTTGTAATAGCTGCCTGACGTGTTCTATTGTACATCAATCGTAGCTCTTTCAGCAATTCACCGGCGTTTTCTGTCGCCTTATCCATCGCAGTCATTCTAGCGCCATGCTCTGATGCATTGCTTTCTAGAATAGCCTTATAAAATTGGATCTTCAATGAAGTAGGAACCAACTCTTCGATAATGTACTTTCTGGATGGTTCCAAAAGGTAATCTGTATCAGGTGTTTTCTCTTCTTCAGAGGAATCTTCTTTTGCCATTGGCAGAAATTGCTCCAACTGAACTTCCTGCGTAGCTACGTTTTTGAATTCGTTGAAAACCAGTACAACCTGATCGTATTCTCCTGCAATAAATGAGTTCATCGCATATTCTGCTGCATTTCTCACATTGTCGAAAGTAAGATCCTGAAATACCTGATAGTAATCAGATACCATCTTGACTTCACGCTTTTTGAATGCTTCAAACGACTTTTTACCAATAGGAAGAATAGTGATATCCTTACCGGCAAACTGTCCAGCTATAGCAAGATTTACTGCTTTAATGATATTTGAATTGAAAGCACCACAAAGTCCTTTGTCCGAAGTCACAGCAATGATCAAGACATTTCTTACTTCTCGCTTTTGAGCAAAAACAACATCTGCCGCTCCATCAGAAGACGCTGATACGTTATTCAGGATCTGTGTCAACTTCTGAGAGTAAGGACGCATCTGTACGATTTTGTCCTGAGCTCTTCTAAGTTTGGCGGCGGACACCATTTTCATGGCCTTAGTAATCTGCTGGGTAGAGACTACTGAGGTTATCCGTTCCTTTACTTCCTTAAGGTTAGCCATCTTGCTTGCGTTGTGCTAGGGTATAAATAACCGGAAGGCTGCTGCCCCCCGGAATTCAAATCAATTATTTTGCGAATTTAGGAGCTAATTCTGCAGCTGCCTTGGAAAGAATTTTTCCTGCTCCATCCACGTCACCTTTTAGGATCAACTCAAGAGCCTCAGGATAAGAAGTATCCAATAGTGTATAGAATTCTTTCTCAAATGCTCTGGCTTTTTCCACAGGAACTGTATCCATCAATCCTTTGGTAGAAGCGTAGATAATAGCTACCTGATGCTCTACAGATACTGGAGAGTACTGAGCTTGCTTCAAGATCTCTTGGTTTCTTCTTCCTCTCTCGATAGTACGTTTGGTAGTGGCATCTAGATCAGAACCAAACTTAGAGAATGCTTCCAATTCACGGAAGGCTGCCTGATCCAATTTCAAAGTACCGGCAATTTTCTTCATTGCTTTGATCTGTGCGTTACCACCTACTCTAGATACAGAGATACCTACGTTAATCGCAGGACGGATACCAGAGTTGAACAAGTTAGTTTCAAGGAAAATCTGACCGTCAGTAATAGAGATTACGTTAGTCGGGATATATGCGGAAACGTCACCAGCTTGAGTTTCGATAATTGGAAGTGCTGTCAAAGACCCGCCACCTTTTACCAAATGCTTGATAGAATCTGGCAAATCGTTCATCTCCTGAGCGATTTTATCAGACTTATTGATTTTCGCAGCTCTTTCGAGCAATCTTGAGTGAAGGTAGAATACGTCACCAGGATAAGCTTCACGTCCCGGAGGTCTTCTCAATAGTAGAGATACTTCACGGTAAGCTACTGCTTGCTTAGAAAGATCATCATAGACAACCAATGCCGGACGACCTGTATCCCGGAAAAATTCACCGATGGAAGCTCCGGTAAATGGCGCAAAGAACTGCATTGGAGCTGGCTCAGATGCCGGAGCCGCAACTACCACTGTATAAGGAAGTGCTCCACCTTTTTCTAAAGCTGCTACTACACCAGCAACGGTAGATGCTTTCTGACCGATCGCAACGTAGATACAGAAAACTGGCTCACCTTTATCGTAAAATTCTTTTTGGTTCAAAATAGCATCGATAACTACGGCAGTCTTACCAGTCTGACGGTCACCAATTACTAATTCTCTTTGTCCTCTACCGATTGGAATCATCGCATCAATAGATTTGATACCTGTCTGAAGAGGCTCGGTTACCGGCTGACGATAGATTACACCTGGAGCTTTACGCTCCAAAGGCATTTCGTACAAGTCACCAGTGATAGGGCCTTTACCGTCGATAGGATTACCCAAGGTATCCACTACACGGCCAAGCATCCCTTCACCTACTTGAAGTGAAGCAATTCTCTTAGTTCTCTTTACTGTATCACCTTCTTTAACCCCTTTGGAATCACCGAAAAGTACAGCTCCTACATTGTCTTCCTCAAGGTTAAGTACCATTGCTTTCAGACCATTGTCGAATTCGAGCAATTCACCGGACTGCGCCTTAGAAAGTCCATAGATACGAGCGACACCATCCCCCACTTGAAGGACTGTACCCACTTCTTCGAGTTCAGCTTCGGTTCTTGCACCAGAGAGTTGCTCCCTTAAAATTGCCGAAACTTCATCAGGTCTTACTTCTGCCATGATATATTAAGATTATGCTTTTGATTAAATTTTACTATCGTAATGATTTTGGGCAAACCGAGTTTTCAATTGTCTTAGTTTGCTACTCAATGACTCGTCAAGCTGACGATCATTTATTTTCAAAATATATCCGCCTATTAAGTCTGGATTTATTTTCTCTACCAACTGTACTGTCTGCTTACCAGAAATCTCTTTCACTACCTCAGCAAACTCCTTACGAAGCATGTCATCAATAGGGAAAGTTGTAGTCACTTCAGCTACCTGAATAGACTTATGTAGATTATATTGGTTTTCAAACTCCTTTGCTACATCAAGAAGAATCCCTTCCCTATTCTTTCGGGAAACGATCACAAAGAACGTCATCGTAAGTGGATCAGATTCTTTAGCAAAAAGTGCTTTTAGAATATTCAGTTTCTTATCAGAATTGATCACTGGATTCTTAAGAACCACTTCCAATTCGTAATCACTATCTGCCAAAGCAGTCAGCCTTTGAAAATCTCTATGCACCTCCTCTAGTCTTCCTTTTTCCAAAGAAAGTTCCATGATTGACTTGGCATAGCGGGATGCTACTCTCTGGTTTGACATGGAGGTGTATTAGTTAAGCTTAAGTTCTTTGATGAATCCTTCTACCAAATCCTTTTGAGACTTGTCATCAGAAAGATTTGCTCTCAACAATTTCTCTGTAATGTCCAAAGAAAGAGAAGCAACCTGATTTTTCACATCTGCCAAAGCAGCTTTCTTCTCAGTTTCGATGACTGCTTTAGCATTCTCTATCATTTGAGCGCCAACTTTCACGGCATCCGCTTTAGCCTCATCGATCATTTTCACAGAAGTATCCTGAGCCTTCTTCAAAATTGTATCTCTTTCCAGTCTGGCCTCAGCAAGAAGTTTCTCATTCTCCGCTTTCAAGTTTGCCATTTCATTTCTGGCAGTCTCAGCAGCTTTCAATGCATTATTGATACTACCTTCTCTTTCGTCCAAAGCAGCTAGCATAGGCTTCCACGCAAACTTGATTAGAATGAAAAGTAGGCCCAAAAAGCCAAATAATTGCCAGAAAATAAGACCGGTACCTGGTGTAATTAAATCCATGGAGTATGTTTTATTTCAGATTGTTCAATAGAAGAAAGAAAAGGGAAAAGCCTAACGCCAATCCCTTTTCAATGTAAATTATGCGATCTCCGCGATGTTTAGCGCGATCAACAAACAGATTACCGCTGCGAACAGGGAAACCACCTCAATCAAGGCTGCAATAATCAACATTGCACCCTGGATTTTACCAGCAGCCTCAGGCTGACGAGCAATAGCTTCCATAGCCTGACCACCAATACGACCGATACCTAGGCCTGCGCCAATCGCAACAATACCTGCACCGATACCAGCTCCCATTAGAGCGTAACCAGCAGTCAACAAGATAATAGTTAACATAAGTTTGAATTTATAAATTGAACAAAGAAATTACTAAAATTAATGATCTGCATGAGAATGGTCGGCTACTGCAGAACCAATGTACATCGCTGAGAACAACGTGAATACATAAGCCTGAATAGTAGCAACTAATATCTCAATTAGATTTATAAAGGTAACCATCAGGGTACTTGCCACACCGATAGTATACGATTCGAAAATAAAGGCCAAAGCTATAAAGCCTAGGATTACAATGTGTCCTGCTGTAATGGCCACGAAAAGTCGAACCATCAAAGCGAAAGGCTTGGTAAACAAACCAATAATCTCTACAGGAACGATAATCAGCAACATCAGTGGCGGTACACCTGGCGTCATAAAGACGTGCTTCCAGTAATCTTTATTACCATTCACATTGGTGATGATAAATGTCAATACTGCCAACACCATGGTGACTGCAATATTTCCAGTCATGTTAGCAGCTCCTGGGATAAGCCCAAGTAAGTTACCAAACCATACAAAAAGGAAAAGTGTAATCAAGTAAGGCACAAAGCGCTTATACTGTGGGCCAATAGCCTCTTTTGCAATATCATCTCGTACGAAAATAACAATTGGCTCAATGATCGCAGCGGCACCTTTTGGAGCGACAGCACCGTTTTTCTTGTAGAATGAAGCCGCAGAAAGAGCTAACCAACCAACTACGATTAACACTATAAATAGCATAACCACGTTTTTGGTGATGGAGAATTCAATGAAGCTCGCTCCATCTACTCTACCTAAATGGTCATGCTCATCGATGAAGTATCCTTCGTGTGCATACTCTTGACCAAAGGCATGAGTTTCGTGATTTTGAAAATCAGAAGATTTAAAAAACTCTAATCCTCTATCACCAGAATAGACGATAACAGGAAGAGGAAGAGTGACATGAGTATGTCCCAAAGTCACCAAATGCCATTCATGTGAATCCTTCACGTGATGCATGATGAAGCTAGTCTTGTCTTCTTCTTGCCCTGCGGCAAAAGTGCTGCTATTAAAAACGAGCAAAAATGCTGAAATTAAAAGACTTAGGGCCAGTATTTTACGCTTCATTAACTCTATTTTTTGAGGGCTACTTTGAAATCGGGCGCAAGTTAGACAGAAAGGTGTAGATATCAAAAACTAAGTAGAACAAAAAAACTACGAAGAAATCTGCGATAAACAGAATTATCTTCTCCATCCCTGGCCAAACAGCCAATCCTATAAAGACAATTGTAGCTATAAATCTCAGAATCATAGCTAATACCATGATATTGAAGAAATTTTCTGCAAATGATTTCAACAGAAACCCGTTCAATAAGCTGATCAAAAAGGACAGAATTAGCATGAAAAAATAAATGTTCCAGATCTTTTCGTGTACAATATCCGGCAATAAAACACAAAATAAACCGATCAACCCTGCGACGGCAGCTGAGAAAAGCAGGAATTGAAGGTGCATATTTTTAGGCAAGCGCATAGTTTTTGACTTTTGCCTGCAAAATTACTTCATTTTTTTTAACTCACTTATTATCCTGCTTCATGGACATCCAGAGCTGGTAGAAAGCAAGGATAATCGACAGGAAACAGAACAGAAGTAACCAGATGGGAAATTTCATATCGCTTTTCTGTTGTAGCCACCAGCCAAACCAAGTTCCTGCCCCTATTATCCCAAAAAGCTGAAAGGAAAGTCCTATGTATTTCACATAAACCGGGGTACCCTTTGGCTTGTAATCTTTATCGTCTTGGCTCATAACAACTGCTTAGAAAGCTTAATTTTGTTAATAATCATAAAGTTATCTCATAAGGAGTTGATACGGTACAAATAATAGACCACAGAATTCGTTCACTAAGTAAATCAAAAGACCTATTTTGCTACTTGAATTGGGCAAAACAACTCATGAGGATATTTTCCAGGTTATCAGTAATCATTCTAATTTTTTGCGGCGCGTGCTCATCTGAGCGCAACACCTTTGTTAACAGGACATTTCACAATGTCACTGCGCATTTCAATGCCTACTACCTTGCAGATGTCAAATTGAAAGAAGTAGAAGCTGAAGTTTTTCAGAATTACAAAGAAGACTACACGCAGATCCTTCCTGTCTTTATTCCACTTGATTCGGCAACTATACAATCCAACGCGGAGAAACTTCAATCTTCCCGTGAATTGGCTTCTAAAGCTATAGAATGGCACAAAATAAGCAATTGGGTAGATGACAGTTATTATATACTCGGAAAACTCGATTACTATCAATCAAATTTTGATGATGCACAAAACACGTTTAAATATATCAATGTAAATTCCAAAAATGATGACGTACGGCATCAGACACTAATCACTTTGCTTCACCTTTATGTAGATCAGGGGGAATTTGAAAATGCGAACTTCACCATTGACTATCTCTCTAAAGAAAGTGGAATATCAGAGGAAAATCGGTATGAACTCTACAGAACGCTCGCCTATTATTACGAAAAAAGAGGAGACAAAAGTGGTGTAATTGGTGCTTTGGACAAAGCCATAGAATATTCTCAAAGTATTAAAGAAGAGTCTAGAATCAACTTTATTCTCGCTCAACGCTATCAGCGCGAAGGCTTTGATGCTTTGGCTCATGAATATTATGAAAAGTCCCTGATAGGAAATCCTCCCTATGAACGCAGCTTTTATGCACAACTATATGCACAACAGGTAGCAGAACTAAATGCGTCAAAAGATCTGAGGAAAGTCCGTAAATACTATAATGATCTCTATGAAGATCCAAAGAACAGCGATTTAAAAGATGTGGTGATTTACGAAATGGCTCTTTTTGAAGAGAAACAGGGAGATACTGAGCTTACCCTTGATTTACTCCACCAAGCTGCAAAAGAACCTGGCAGTAACCCACGGGTGAAAGGCTATATCTACCAGAAACTCGCAGAAATAAATCTTGCTGAATTCAAAGATTACCGGGCAACCAAGTATTATTTAGATTCTGCTCTCACTCATATCAATGAAAGTGATCCAGTCGCTATTGAAATTACAAGCCAGAAAGAATCCCTGGATCAGTATGTATTCCACTTTGAGCGAATCCAAGGCAACGACAGTTTACTGACCTTAGCGAAATTAACTCCAGATGAGCAAAAACTAGTTGCTGAAAATCATATAAAATCAGAAGAAAAGCGACTGATGAATGAGGCGGAGGCACTTCAAAAACCACAAAGCACTAGTATTTTCGACAATCTTTTAGCGTTCAGTGACAGAGGCTCTGGTTCTTCATTTTACTTTGACAATAGTGTTGCGATGCAGCAAGGCGCTATAGATTTCAGAAGAACTTGGGGAAACCGACCTTTGCAGGATAATTGGAGAAGAAGTGCTATGAGCTTCCAAAGTACTGCCCCTACTATTGCCGAGCCAATAGAAAGTGACTCTACGGCTACAGAAACTGAAAGCCTTGTCAGTCAATTACCAACTTTGGATAATCTTTTAGCGGAGATCCCAAATTCTCCTGAACAAATCGAAACGCTAAATCTAGAATTAGAAGAGTCCTATTTTGAATTAGGCAAACTCTTATACTTTGACCTAAAAGAAACCGAGCAGAGTATTGATAACCTAGAAACATTGGTTAGTGAATATCCTATTTCGACTAGAAAACCAGAAGCTTATTATTTATTGTACTTGGCACGAAAAGATTTGGGAGGAAATTCACAGCAATATGTCAGTCGTCTAAACAGCGAGTTTCCTGAATCTCAATACACTTTTTCTGTAAATAATCCTGATGCAGCCTCTGGCAATTTGGCCTATGTGGAATCCTCAAAAAGATACGAGCAAGCTTATAATACATACTATGACGGTCAATATCAGTCCAGTAAAACGATTATAAAATCTGCTCTAGAAGAATATCCACTTACTCGAAATACAGAGCGACTTCTACTACTAGATATCATGGTTACAGGCAAAACTGAAAGCCGCGCCAGATACAGAGATCGACTGGAAAGTTATATTCAGAATTCTCAAGATTCGAATTTAGTAGAATTGGCAAGGAATATGCTGAAACCTATGCTATCTCAGGCAGAACTGGCAGAACTTAATCCTAAAGAAATAGAAGCAAGTGATTCCACCCAAGTTGAGAACATGGAATTGACAGGCAAAGGAGAAGATGAGACGTTGGCTGAGTCACCCTATACATACAGTGAAACTTCAACTCACATTTTTGTGATTGCGATGGAACCAGGGCAGGAAGAAGCTGCAAAAAGTCTTTTGCCAGATTTAGAGAGTTTTCATACTGCAAATTTCTCTAAGGAAAGATTGAGAACAGGGAATATGACTATGAACAGGGAGAATTCGATTTTCATCATTAGCCCTTTTTCAAATGCCGAAAAAGCAAAAGAGTATTATAGTAAGTTTCAAAAAGAATTCAAGTCGGAAGGACTTCCGGATGAGGTGAAATCCAATTCATTCGTGATATCGATTGAAAACTTTCAAGTACTGCACAAAAGCAAAAATTTAGAGGAATACAGGACTTTCTTCAAGTCCACTTATAAGTAAACTATGAGTAATAAAGCAAAACCCCAAACTTCCACCTGGGTATCCAAGACCGTAAAGTACCTTTGGATCGCCTTTATAGCAGGATTTTTTGGTTTCATTCTGTTCGTTTGGATGATCAGTATCAATTTTCTTGGGCTATTTGGATCTCTTCCAGACTTCAAAGCTTTGGAAAATCCTGAATCTGAAATCGCATCAGAATTATATTCTTCTGATGGCTTACTTCTAGGACGTTATATTCGAGAAAACAGAAGTCCAGTCAGTTACGAAGAACTTTCTCCAAATCTAGTCAATGCTCTGATTGCCACGGAAGATGTGCGTTTTGAAGATCACTCAGGTATAGATATGAAGGCCATGTTGCGGGTATTTGTCAAATCCATTCTGCTTGGTCAAAATGCCGGCGGTGGATCTACTCTTAGCCAACAAACAGCCAAAAACCTTTTTAAGACAAGGACGGATGCAAGCAATGGTCTGCTCAGCTCGGTTCCTGGGCTTCGCATGCTAATCATCAAAACGAAGGAATGGATTGTTGCCACACAATTGGAAAAAGCCTATACTAAGAATGAGATTCTTACACTTTATCTCAATACGTCAGATTTCGGGTCGAATGCATTCGGAATAAAAACTGCTTCAGAGACATTTTTCAATAAGAAACCTTCAGAACTAGCCACGCAAGAAGCCGCAGTACTCGTAGGCCTATTCAAAGCCCCTTCTTACTACAGTCCTGTGTACAATCCAGATAATTCACTTAGGAGGAGAAATACAGTACTTGCCCAGATGATGAGAAATGATTACCTGAGCAGGGATGAGTTTGATTCATTATCCGCTTTACCAATTGAGCTAGACTACAGTGTGGCAAATCAAAACAAGGGTTTGGCAACATATTTCAGAGAAATCGTAAAAGCCGACCTACAAAAATGGGTTAAGGAAAACCTTAAATCTGATGGAAGTACTTATGACTTGTATGGAGATGGATTAAGGATTTATGCCACCATCGACAGCCGGATGCAGCGCTATGCAGAAGAAGCAGTAGCTGATCACATGGAAGTCTTACAAGGAAAGTTTTATAAGGAAATGGGCACAAGAGATCCATGGGTAGATGAAAATAACCAGGTAATTCCGAATTTCATTGAAGATGCAGTAAGAAGGACAGAAGTTTACAGACTGCTAAGGATTAGATATGGAGACGACACTGATTCCATTAATCTCAAGCTGAATGAAAAGAAGCAAATGAAAGTGTTTTCTTGGGAAAAAGGAGAAGTAGATACACTGATGAGTTCCATGGATTCCCTCAGATATTACAAAAAATTCCTTCAAACAGGATTTATGAGTATGGATCCACACACCGGACAGATCAAAGCTTGGGTAGGTGGATTGGATCATAAATATTTTAAGTTTGATCACGTAATGAGAGGTAAGAGACAGCCGGGATCTACCTTCAAACCATTCGTATATGCCGCGGCAATTGAAAATGGATACAGCCCATGTTATAGCGTTATCGATCAGCCAGTGGAAGTCTATATTCCGGGTCAACCGGCATGGAGTCCTTCTAATGCAAATAGCAAATTCACTTATGAGAAGATGACTATTCGACAGGCCATGGCACAATCAGTCAACTCTGTCACTGCTTACATGATGAAGAAGCTGAGTCCAAAAATAGTAGTGGAAACAGCCCGCAGATTAGGTGTAACAAGTGACTTAGAAGAAGTACCAGCGTTGGCTTTAGGAGTAAATGATGTCTCCATTTTCGAAATGGTGGGAGCTTTTGGAACATTTGTCAATAAAGGTGAGCATACCACACCTTTCTACATTGATAGAATTGAAGATAAAAATGGAAATGTAATCCAACAATTCACCACTAAGAAAAGACCAGCAATGAGCGAGGAGCATGCCTACTTAATGACTTATATGCTTAGAGGAGGATTTGAAGAACAGGCTGGAACCAGCCAAGGTGTGCCTTATTCGCTTCGTGAAGGAAATGAACTTGGAGGTAAGACAGGAACGACTCAAAATGCATCCGACGGATGGTACATAGGTATGAGTAAAGACCTAGTGAGTGGGACTTGGGTTGGTGGTGATGATCGCGCTATCCATTTTAGAAGCTGGATAGAAGGACAAGGCGGAAGAACTGCTAGACCTATTTGGGTAAATTATATGACAAAAGTATATGCGGATGAAAGTTTAGGATATACCAAGGGGCCTTTCCCTAGACCAGATCGACCACTAAGTATAGAGATAGATTGCGATGTCTATGAAAAGGAAAGCCAACGATTTGCTGATTTTGATTACGATGCGAAGAAAAACGATTTCTAGAATAAATATAAATCCTCTTTCAAACAGCCTTAATCCAAGGCTGTTTTTTTAATTTTAGACCATGCAGTCATCCTCCTTTTTGCCTACTGACCATCTTACGCTTCCCGATCACCCGGGAGTGTATAAGTATTTCAATGAGGAAAATGAATTAATCTATGTAGGCAAAGCAAAAAGCCTTAAAAAGCGGGTAAGCAGCTACTTCAATAAGAATACTGGAGTCAATCTCAAAACCAGAAAAATGGTGAAAGATATTCGTAGAATAGAAATAACATTGGTGGATAGTGAGTTTGATGCGCTACTTCTTGAGAATAACCTGATAAAAAAATCTCAGCCAAAGTATAACATTCTTCTCCGCGACGATAAAACATATCCATATCTGTTGCTGACAAAGGAGAACTTTCCCCAAATTTTTCCGACAAGGAAAATGATTCCACGAAGGGGGACCTATTTTGGTCCCTTTGCAAGTGTGAAGGCAATGAATAATGTGCTAGACTTGATCCGGGAGTTATTTACCATACGAACCTGTAAGCTTGATTTATCTCCTTATAAAATCGCTGAAGGAAAATACAAAGTTTGCTTAGAATACCACATTGGAAATTGTCAGGGTCCATGTGTCGGATTGCAAAATGAGGCTAGTTACCTAAAGGAGTTGGAGCATGCCAAGCATGTTCTAAAAGGAAATCTTGGAGTGGCAAAAACTTATTTCAAGCAGGAAATGCAACAGCATGCAGAGAATCTGGAATTTGAAAAAGCTCATAAGATAAAGGTAAAGCTTGATTTACTTGAAAAGTATCAAGCCAAATCACTGATTGCAAGCCCTTCGATTAACAACCTTGATGTATGTACAATAGTCTCCGATGAGAAGAGTGCTTATGTAAACTTCATGCGAGTGAAAAACGGTTCTTTGATCACATCCAAGAATGTAGAGCTCAAAAAGAAGCTGGATGAATCAGATGAGCAATTGC
Source organism: Algoriphagus aurantiacus (assembly GCF_035156405.1). NCBI lineage: Bacteria > Pseudomonadati > Bacteroidota > Cytophagia > Cytophagales > Cyclobacteriaceae > Algoriphagus > Algoriphagus aurantiacus. Next base: position 70,527 of record NZ_JAXRUT010000011.1, read on the forward strand.
TTCTAACTGCATTAATCCGACTTCAAGATCAATTCCAAAGTGAGGCTGAAGAGGTTTTGTTAAACATTGAATTGACAGAACCAATTGAAGGATTGAATGTGTTTATGCCAAAAATTGGAGACAAGAAAAAGCTAATTGAGCTCTCTCTGAAAAATGCGCTATACTACAAAAAAGAAAAAGCGATGTTACTTGGCCTAAATCAGGACAAGAAAGACCGTGTGATCCGCCAACTTCAACAGGATTTAAGCTTAACAGAAATACCGGATCACATCGAATGTTTTGACAACTCAAATATCCAAGGCACAAATCCTGTGGCCAGTATGGTGTGCTTCCTAAACGGTAAACCCGCTGTAAAAGAATATAGACACTATCATATAAAAACGGTAGTAGGACCAGATGACTTTGCAAGTATGAAAGAGGTGGTAGGGCGTAGATATAAGCGCTTATTAGATGAAGACAAGCCATTGCCAAAGCTTATAGTAATCGACGGCGGAAAAGGCCAGCTTTCCTCAGCTGTAGAAGCCCTGAAAGAATTGGGAGTCTATGGACAAATGCCAATTATCGGTATTGCAAAACGACTGGAGGAAATCTACTTTCCAGGGGATTCGTACCCAATTCACATTGACAAGAAATCTGAAAGCTTAAGACTATTGCAAAGAATTCGTGATGAAGCGCACCGATTTGCAATTACATTCCACAGAAATGTGAGAAGCAAAAATGCATTTGGAACTCAGCTCACTGCAATACCCGGAATTGGGGAAACTACTTCCGACAACTTATTAAGCCACTTTAAATCAGTAAAGAAAATAAGTGAGGCTAGTGAACAGGAAATAGCTGAGGTAATTGGTGCCAGTCGAGCAAGGGCTTTAATAGCATGGAAAGAAAAAAATAAAGGGGCTTAAAAGCCCCTTATTATTTTACCACTCCCAGAGGGAGTTTTCATATTCTAATAATTTGTACTCAAATTCGAGCGCATTTACATAAGCTTGCATCTCAGGATTAGGATGATCTACAGCCACGAGATCCGCAATCAATGCTTCCTCCGAATTAGTAAACCTTCTAACCACAGATCTGAATAACCTAGTTTCGAAAGCTTGGTCATAGGTTAAGCTTTTAGAAATGTTCTGAAAATTAATCCATCTTGCTTCAGGATGATCTTTGAAGTAGTTATAGAAGTCTTTGTATCGAATGAAAGCAATAGTTTTTTGACCAGCGTTAGAATTGGTTTCAGAAGGCATCACCAATTCAAGATATTTGATATCAAATACCATATCTGAATGATGCTTGTCAAAAACAAAATCTTCTCTAAAATCAAGGTAATACAATTGCTTAGAGAAGATACTATCCCCAGTGGCATTCAACCAGAAATTATCCTGAAATTCAGCAATAGATAATGGCTGCGTAAATTCTTCATCGCCAAAAACCTCTAATGCATTCTCCTCCACAATGGCTTTGTAAATCTGATTTATAATTCCATTTGCTTTGGTATCTCCTTGCCCATATAGAGGTTTATTGTACTTTTCACGAAGGTCAATTCTTCTCCATACACCAATTTGGTACATTTTATCATCTTCTCTGATCCTTTTGGCGGAAAAGACGGTGTCCATATCAAATTGACGATCACCATATCCTGAAGGACTCACGCTTGTAGCTAGAATCTGTGCCTCACTCGCGAGTGGCGCAATGCCTACTGCAATCAGCAGGGATAGGATTAATTTTGGAATAAACTTTTTCATAATCATTCATTTATCTTAATCCCCAATAATGTTTTACTTAACACGAATAGGGACAACTTGTCTTAATTCTGAAGGAATTTTATTTCCCCTGAAGTTTGTTCTAGTTACCTGTCTGATTTCAAAAACCACAACATCACCAGTTCTTGCACTTTCTAATAACGAACGCATCGCTAAACTATTACCATTGGAAATCTGAACAGTCTGTCTTGGGACCTCATTTCTCAATAATCTCATTTCACCACCAGTCACTTCGAAAGCAGCATCTTTAGCCATTGTTCTTGCGAAAGTAGGTTCTGCTTTCGCCAGCATCTTAAGCCCCATCAGAGAAGCTATTGCCTGAGCTTGGCTCAAATCAATTTCAGATCCATTGGATGTAACTGGAACTAAAGAAGGTAAAGGAACCGGCTTAATCTCATAATCAACGTTACCAATTTTATTACCTCCACTACTCACTCCAATATCAACTTTGCCAGATGCTCCTGGAACTATAGTCAATTGTCCTGGCTTACTTCCTTTGATTGATTGCCCATTGGTAACAGTAAATTCCGGGGAATAAGTATTACCTAAAGCAGGAACTTCAATCAACAACTCATTAGCGCAATCTGCATAGAGCTGATTGACTACTTCCGAAGAAACCTTAATAACCGGTTGGGCTACGAAATATTCATACTCTACTGGGAGTGTCTTATCCTCACCACCAATATTGGTGATAATTTCACCATTAATAGTTCTTCTTGCCAATCCACGCTCATCATACTGAGTTGCCGGAGTCACAGTAAATTCAATCTTTCCGAAGCCTTTCGGATCTACTGGGACAGCACGGCCATCGATAGTCATCGTCGGAGCTGCTGAAGTAGAACTGGAAGCAATAAACATATCTGCTTCAAATTTGGTGCCTGCTGCTACTACATTTGATAAGGCTGCAATTCTAGCTTCAGTCACATCCGCTTTGAAAAAGAACGAGCCGATTGTGTTCTGTACCGCTGTCAGTGACTCACTTTCAATATTTAATACCTCATTTTGATACTGAGAAATCAAAGCAATAACTGCGCCCACAGGAGATTTCACAAAGTTAAGTTTCTCAAAACTCATGTTCCTTGCCTCGCGATCATTTGCAAATAATTCAATGTCTTTGGCATCTTTTGCAATTGCATCAAACGTTAAGTCTCCAAGACCAACACTAGACAATATCTCAGTGATTTGAGCAGGATAAGCATTCAGCCTAGCTTTCATCTCCTCACCTTTACCCTTGTTAACGAAGATATTACCGGTAATTTCTGTATTCTTAAGGTTAGCATTAACAAAGTTACCTTCGTCATTCTTGGCATTAGATTGTTCAATCAAATCCAGTTTGATATCTTCTAAGTAATCAGTGATCTCAGCTGTTGCAGTTCTGATTTGCTGTGCTGCAGCCACTTTAGGCACATCTACTTCCTTATTACCTTGTTGCTCTACAGTATATGCGATAGACTCAACTGTTTTTTCATTCTTATTGATAAAATTCCGGGATGTTCGTTCCATCCCATCATTAATAAGCACAAATTTCTGGAGGATTTGGTTGCTTACCTGAAGGGCCAATAGGGCCGTTAAAACCAGGTACATCATACCAATCATCCGCTGTCTAGGTGTCTCTTTAGCTCCTGCCATTTTTAAGTTTTAATGGATTGTAATTTGAATTGAAGAGAAATTAACCTTTCATAGCGGATAGCATTCCACCATAGATTTTATTCAATGAACTAACGTTCTGATTCAATTTTGATAATTCTGTTTTGAAAGCCTGAGTTTCTTTGCCTGCCTCGGTAAGTCCTTCCATAGCTGCAGTCATGTTTGAATAGAATTTATTCAATGTCTTCACATGACTATTTGCATCTTGAAGCTCCATCTCATAGACAGAATTTAATGCAGATAGATTTTTGGTAACTGTTACCACTTGATTATGATAAGCTTTCGCATCTTGAGATGCAGATGACATTTCAGTAAGTGCAGCTGCTGTTTTGCTATATGAAGCGTTCATATCCACCAAGGTCTTAGCAGCAGTTTTTACATTTGTAGCATATTCGTTAGTAGCTACAGCTGCATCTGATAGGTTGCCCATCTTCTGAGCTGAGGTAGCTAGATTTTGCATGCCTTTACCAAGGCTTTCTATCAATTCCGGACCTACTTTAGCATTAGCAAGCATTTCATCAAGCTTTTTTGAAACCTGATCACCACCAGCTACTGTTCTTTGTGATTTTGGAGCTCCTGGTGCATCACCTGCAAGTTCTGGATATACTTTTGACCAATCCACCTCTTCGTTGCGTGGCTCGAATGCAGAAAGGAAAAATATTAATGCCTCAGTAGATAGTCCAACTCCGATCATGAGATTAGCAAACTGCCAATCCAAGATTTTGAACATGGCACCAAGAATAACTACTGCTGCACCGATACCGTAAACCTTCGGCATCCAGGAGGAATAAAATTTAGCTGAGAAAGAGTTGCTGTTACTAGCCATGTGTAATATTGAAATTAAAGTTTTAAGGTGATTTTCGTTTGTATAAGAGTATTTTACTTATCTTCTTCGTCTTGTTGAATTTTTCACATCCATTGAGCCTGAGCGACCAATGAATGTCATTTTTGTTCTGAACCCGATGTGAGCCTGCGCGACATCTTCGTACTCATAAGTTCTTGTACTTGTTTCAAGAAAATGGGCGATATCTTTCCAGCTACCACCTCTTACAACTTTTCTTGGTTCGTTAGGATCCTCGTAAACTGGATTCAAATCCCAAGTAATAGAACTTGATGTGGTTGCATAGGCATCAAGTACCCATTCTGAAACATTTCCAGACATATTGTACAATCCATAACCATTTGGAGCAAATACATCCACAGGTGCAGTATATGCAAAACCATCATCTATATAATTACCTCTTCCAGGCTTAAAGTTTGCCATTAAGCAACCTCTTTTATTCTTCAAGTATGGGCCACCCCACGGATATTTGGCTACCTCTTTACCTCCTTTGGCAGCATACTCCCACTCTGCTTCTGATGGAAGTTCAAATGCCGGGCCGTCAAAATCGACGTCATCATTTGCTCTCATATGATAAGTCCTCCATTCACAATATTTTTTAGCCTGATCCCAAGTAACTCCGACAACAGGGTAATTATCGAAAGCAGGATGATCAAAGTAAAACTCCATCAATGGATCTCCATAATGATACGCAAAGCTTGTCGACCAAACTGTAGTATCTGGTCTTAACTCATCATAATTCAATTGAGGAGGATCTTTAAGAGTTGTAGGTGTACCTGTTTCGTAGGTTCCGCTTTTCACAGATTCTAAGAATTGACGGTACTTGTTATTGGACACTTCATATTTGTCCATAAAAAATTCCGAAATGGTAATTTGCTTGTTCAAGGCAGATTGAGTGAATGCGATATCTTCATCAGCTTGACCCATCCAAAAAGTACCAGCCTTTACTGGAACCATATCATATGGAAGATTCTGTTGCCAATTTGTACGATCCGCAACACCCGTCACTTCACCTCTTCTATTCATCTTTTCGCTAGCTGAACCCTTCTTACTAAAAAGACCGCAACTCGGCAAAAGTGTCACTATTGCCAAACCTAAGGTAATGGACATTAAGCGAACATTGATTTTTCTATACATAAATGACGTTTTTTCGTTCATCAAATAATTACGCTCTGTAAACTATTTTCAGGATTCGAAATTTAGCTGAATTTGGCACATAAATGCAAATAACCTGCCAAAATATGGGAAAATGATAACACCTTGTTAAAACATATCCCAAACATAAATTTACTATATCAGAGAATTTCAAAACCTAAACCTTGGTGTTCTTTGAATTACTCGTTGTACTTCCCTACTAACATTTGACAATGTGTAGCGGAGCATAAGTTCATGACTAGTGGGAGATTTAGCCTCCACTCCACTAAATACCAAATCAAATGCATATCCTAACTTAAGGGAATTATCACTTAATAAGCTGTATCCAAGAATTAGGGATACTGATTCCTCTCCTCTAAAACCAAACCCTCCACTTATCTTATTCTGATGAGTAGCAATAACGCTCACTTCATAAGAAAAATTATTAAATGACACTGATTTTAAAAGAAAACTAGGCTCAATAGTGAGTTGACCCACTGGCCTAAATCTATAACCAACCAACAAATATGAGTGGTTTTTTAACTGATTGGCGTATGAACCGTCTCCAAAATCAAAGTTAGGCTCATTTATATGTCTGCTGCTAAGCCCTATATAATAGTCACGCCCATCTAATAATAAGCCTGCCCCAAAGTTCAAATTTATTTGACTCTCTTTACCTGCAACAGGAAGGTTGGGCTCAGGGTTCACTACTATGAGTTCACCATAATCTAAAGAGCTTGAAAACATACCTACATATACTCCAAAACTTAGGATTGATCTATTGAGTTTTTTATGATATGCTCCCTGGAGATTAATTTCCAAATTTCCAGTAGCGCCTATTTGATCATTGACAATGGTAAGACCGTAACCTATATTTTTCCCTTCAAGTCTTCCTTGTGCTGTCACCAACTGAGTAACTGGCGCTCCACCTTGTCCAGAATTTGTGGTATAATTCAACCACTGAGAGCGGTGTAAGGCAGAAAATCTAAATCCGCCGTCTTTTCCAGCAAAGGCAGGATTGTAATACATGCCGTTGTACATGTACTGAGTAAATTGAGGATCTTGCTGGGCCATCAGCGAAGAAATCTCAAAAAAGAACAATAAGAGAAATGAATATCTCAAAAAGTATTTACCATGGCCTCTTTGAATCATTGTATCGTGGTTTCGTCGAACATAATATCTATTGTAAGAATTTAAACTGAAAAACCACAGATTTAGGTTCTATGTTTTACAAATTATTCGCCTTTTTGATATAAAGCTCTAGTGCACCAGTCATACTTGGGGCATTTGGCATAGGCGCTTCAATATCCAGAAACAAATCCAAATCTCTAACTGCTTGGGCTGTAGTAGGTCCAAATGCAGCTATTCGAGTGTTCCCCTGTTCGAAATCAGGAAAATTAATCTTCAATGATTTGATCCCAGAAGGACTGAAAAACGCTAAGATGTCATATTTAACATCTGCCAAATCAGACAAATCTGCCTCTAAAGTGTGGTAAATGATAGCTTCAGTAAATGCAATCCCATTTTTCTCCATGTATTCAGGGATATCGTCTTTACGGATATCTGAGCAAGGAAATAAATACTTTTCTGATTTATGCTTTTTGAAGTAATCGAATAAATCCTGTGCAGTCTTCTGACCTACGAATAATTTACGCTTTCGGATTACAATATACTTCTGAAGGTAATGGGCGGTTTGATCGGAAATACAGAAATACTTCATATCTGCTGGCATTTCGATTTTGAAATCTTTGCAGATCGCGAAGAAATGATCAATAGCATTACGACTTGTAAAAATCACGGCTGTATGCTTGAGAATATCAATCTTCTGCTTGCGGAATTCCTTTGGTAAAACTGGCTCTACCTTTATAAACTGACGAAAGTCAATCTTCAGGTTATATTTCTCGGCCAGCTGCACGTAGGGAGAATTTGCGCCCGCTGGGGCTGGTTGAGATACTAGGATACTTTTTACTGGTCTAAACCTGTCTTTGGTAACTGCGCTCATGCTTCTATTATTCCTTTTTGGTGATTATCGAGATTAATGACCCAAATCAAGCACCAATTTGGCCAAGATTAAAAAGGGCACTAATTCTGCGATGCAAAGGTAAGTAAATAAATGGTATTTCTTAAAACCCAATCTATTCACCATAATTAAGAACAATCCTATAATTCCTAAAATGTATATCCAGAAAAACCCAGTAAATGTAAGCTCTAAGGCTGTATTAATAAGTGAAAATTCATTGAGTAAAAAAAACGCACATACCAGTATCAAGGCAATTGTCGCAATAAACACTATCCGCAATAAATAAAAGAAATGAGGGAATTCTAGTTTCCCCAAATCAAATAAATAAGACAAAATTTTAATGGCTGTAAACTTGAGAATAGTGAGTATAAAAATCAATAAAGCTCCTCCTAACCAAAGTATAATTAATGTATTGAAATTCAATACTATTCTTGCTTCTAGCCATTCTTGACGAAAAACCACCATACCAGTCACCATAGCGAGGGACAAAAGCATATTAACTATAACCACATATAACAGAATATCTGCAGAAAAAAACTTCTGCAAACTCCCACTTTCAGAAAAATCTTCTGCATTTAGCAATGAAACCGGTTTGATCATCATTGCGAAAATGAATGGGTATGCCAATTTATAGAGTGTAATCAACAATAAGGAAATCAGCAGCCCCACCACAAAAAAATCACGAATGCTTTGCCGATCAAAACTTCTTTTTTCTGACAGCAGGCCCTCTTCATTTATGCTGGATTCTGAAGCCTCAGATTCCAAGATTTTCTTTACACTTGCCTGAGTTGAAGAAATCCCATCTTTAAAAACTGTTAGACTCACTTGATCACCTGAAAACACTCTTTTGAGATTCCCTACTTGTTCTGTAAATGCGGTATCCTGATCGGTAAAAAACCATAGTTTTTCCCCAATAAAAACTACTGAATGATCAGGAAATGCGAATGAGAAATAGGCTAAAGGAAAAGTCTCTAGATCCAAATCCAAGACCAATCTATCATTTGAACTAAACCAAGTCTCTCGCTCACCTTCTTGCCACTTTGAATTGTAATCTTCCAAAACCTGTGAAAAGGTTTGCTCCCCTACTGCAAAAAGCAGTATTAATAATAGTATTGACTTGTTGATCCATTTTTTCATACTCAAAATCTGGCTAGATAGCCAAAATGTATCCTAGAATAGGAGAATTGTAAGGGTTGCAAATTAGACTTTCCGACTCCGTATATAAATTTAAATACACCAGAGCCAGTATCCAGATTGATTCCCGCACCAAAAGAAACAGGTTTATCAATCGACTGTGCAAAGTACGGGTTTTCCAGAATCCCAAAGTCAGCAAAAACCATGAGAAATGAGTTTTCACCAAAAAAAAGTCTTTGTTCCATATTTAGGTAGCCATAAGATCTAGCGAAAAAGTAGTTCTCATTAAAGCCACGAATACTTTTCAGCCCTCCCAGGCGAAAAAGATCATTTAAGAGAAGATTTTGGTTTTGAGTAAAACCTCCACTTCCTCTAAACCACATTCCCCAGGTTGGTCTGATGAAAATATGTTTTTCAATTTCGCCCTTTCCCAAATATTGCGGACTGTTCAAATCCAAATTATCATAAACCTCTTGGGGAAATCCAGTATTCTCCAAAATCCTCTTATTTCCCAAAGCAAATTCACTGTTAATATAAAACCCCCTCCTAGGAAAAAAAGGAGAATCCAACTTATCCAAAGTCCATCCTAACCCGTATTGATTCCATCTGTAATCTGCCACATCCGGTAGTTCAGTCACCTCATCGTAAGCTTCGGTATTAAGTACATCGCTGGATTGTCTTCTTGTAAAAAAACGCAGATAACTATTCTGGTTCAGATGATACCCAAAGTCCAAACTCAAATACCTATTTAAAAAAGTAGAGTCTTGCTTAAGCAAATTGAACCCTACACTTACATCCAAAGGTGAATTAAATAAAAACGACTCTTTTGCAGAAATATCCAGAGACTGTGTCGCTATGTTTAGCCGTTGCCAATGGACAGCCACATCTCTTCCTTTCCCTCCCAAATGATACAATTCCAGATCTAATTGCCCAGTGATAAGCACTTTCCCCGGCTCATTTGCATTGGGCAATAATCCTATTATCCCGTCCAGTACATTGGTATTTCTGTCTCTCAAGGTAAATGTGGGCTGAGCCTTTTTGATCTGAAAATCAACCTCTGGAGCTTGTGCCTGTACGAAATAAGGAGAGCGACTGAGCACTTGATTTGCCGCATCCAGTTGTTTTTGGGAAAAAGGCAAGCCGGGTCTAATTCCCGTTATGTTCTGCACATAATTCGCTTGAGTTTTGGTGTCTCCGGCTACTTTCACACTATCCCAAAGTATGAGTGGGCCTGAGTCGAAGTTAACTACTGCAGAAAGCGTATTGCCACTTCGCTGAATACTATCGAGTTTTATCTGGGCAAAAGGAAAACCATTATTCTCTGCCTCTCTGACTACATTTCTAATCCACTGTGAAGCTGAAGCATATTCGCGGGTTATCGGGTCCATATCTTTATAAAATTCCTTTGGCACATTTCCTTGAGAAATTGATTCCCAGAAATACTTCTCTCCAAGAGACAATTTCACCTGCAGGGAATCTTTGGAGATTTTTTCTTCGGTTGCAAAAAGTTCGAGATACCCTGCATTTTGAAATGAATTTTGAATTGAATCGATGTATTTCTCTCTTTCTAGATTCGAAGAAAAAGCAACCCAAGTGGAATTAAGCTGGAGCTCATCACTTGACCATTTTACCCAATAGGCATTTTGAGCTTGGCAAATCTGTCCTCCAGCCAGAAAAAAAAGGAAGCATGCCAAAAGGAAGGTTTTCAAAGGGCTGACTGGGATTGATTATATTCGCAAAATAATAGAATTCAAATTGGCAGGCATATACATACATATTCCTTTTTGTAGGCAGGCTTGCCATTATTGCGATTTTCATTTCAGCACCAACTTGGACAGAATGGATCAGATGGCTGAAATGATTTGTAGGGAACTGGAATTAAGGGCAGATTATTTTCAAAACAGGAAGATAGAAACCATCTACTTTGGCGGTGGAACTCCGTCACTTTTACCTCCAAAATTGATTGGAAAAATTCTAGACCAAATTGCCAAGACTTACAATTCGAATTGGCGAGAAGTCACGCTTGAGGCAAATCCTGATGATTTGAGCGTAACTAATCTTACATCATGGAAGACCCTAGGCATAGATCGTCTAAGTCTGGGGATACAGAGTTTTGATGAGGAAGTCTTGAAATTCTACAATCGTGCACATTCCTCCGCAGAATCTAAGTCGGCGATACTAAAAGCAAGGAAAGTTGGATTCGAAAAATTCAGCTTGGATTTGATCTATGGATACCCACAGCAAAATCATGACCTGTGGAAACGGGATTTATCTGAAGCAATCAGCCAAAATCCCGGGCACATCTCTAGCTATGCACTTACTGTAGAACCCAAAACGGCACTTGGGAATTGGACAAAAAAGGGGAAATTTCAGCCTGCTGAGGAAGATTTCGTCGCAGAGCAATTTGAAATCCTACAGGAACAAACCGATAAAGCTGGATATATTCAATACGAGGTTTCCAACTTTGGTAAGCCTGATCAATTCGCATTACATAATACAAACTACTGGAAAGGTGTGCCCTACTTGGGTGTGGGCCCTAGTGCCCATTCATTTGATGGCAAAAACAGAGGTGCAAATCCTTCCAACAACTCGCTCTATATGAGAAGTATAGGAAGCGGGACTATTCCATTCATTGTGGATAACCTTTCTAATGAGGAGAGATTAAACGAATATATACTTACTGGACTGAGAACACTTTGGGGAATTGATTTTGGAGATATTCATAGGGATTTTGGCCAAGATCTTTTGATTTCCAAAGAAGCCATCCTATCCAAAATGGATTCAGAAGGCTGGCTCATTTGGAAGGATAAAAACCTATCTTTGAGCAAAAGCGGAAAACTGCTCGCAGACAGCATTGCAGCAGCACTTTTCGTTTGAGAATAACACTGTTATGGGGAGAGACGGATATTTCAGCAGAAAAAAGGAAGTTGCACCACTTGAGTCGGCTTTCAATGATCTGCTCAAAGCATACCGATTGGAAGGTAAATTCAGGGAAAAATCGTTGGTTCACGATTGGCCGGAGCTTGTGGGCAAGACCATAGCAGACCGAACTACCTCTGTTTTTATCCGAGACAAAAAACTCTTTGTAAAACTAAGTTCAGGACCAATCAAGAAGGAATTGTTGATGAACAAAAGTAAAGTGCTCTCGATGATAGAAGAGAAATATGGTGCTGGTGTAATAGACGATCTGGTGTGTTTGTAGCTCCCTTGAATTCATATGAATATAATTATTTTTCGATGGTCATTACCTGTCCCGAAAATCGGGATGGAATCTCGCATACTTGATAATCATCCCTCCGTGTGACTCTTGAGTCATGCTCGATTTCATCTCAGGGGTTCTTCAATTTACACTTTTTAACATCTGGTCACGTTCAGTAACTTATCCACCTTCACTATTTTCCAATCTGTAATGAGTATTATTGTGGAATCGCATCCATGATCAAACTACCACCAATCCATATCGGAAAGCTAAGCTTACTGCTCGCCATCCTTGTATGGCTTTCCTTGTTATTTGTGAATTTAGTGCGACTGGTTGGGGTCCTCAATCAAATAGATTCTGGTATTGCAATCGAATTCACCTGGATCTTGCAAACCTTATTCTTCATAACTGTTTACAGTTTTTATAAATATTCGATCACTAAAAGCACTCAAAGTGATTTTCTCAATCTAATATGGAGAGGCGCATCAACTGGGATTTTCGCAGTAGCCATCTATATAATCATTGAATTGTTTTATAACTCGCTTGGTGAAAGTAAGCTCGCAACAGACCCATTTCTTAAAACATTTTTCTACCATGTTCGCTTCGGACTAGTAACGATGTTTTTGGTTTCCACATCGATCTTATGGCAGCATCTTATACTATACCAAAAGACTAAGCGAGTAGTCAATCAATGGCAGACATACGAAATAGCCATGTTAGTAGCCATGTTTTTAGTCTTTTTTGACAGAGATTATAATGGATACAGCTTCTACTTTGGTATGGTGCTTTTAGGGATTTTAGCAGTTATACTTTCGACCAATTTGAAATGGATTCCCTACTTGACTTTCAAAGAAAAGTGGAAATCCTTGCTTTTCCTTTCCATTATTATTTCGGCTATATGCTATTTTCTTTGGTATACTTATTCAGTCGATAAAGAATACGATTATTCAGTTAACCTAACATGGAATTTATTTCTGATTTCTCTTTTTTGGTTTGTCTTGGTTTATGCAGTTCTCAGCTTTTTAGTCACTCTTTTTAACCTTCCTACCTCATCGGTTTTTGAGCAAAAGCTTACAGAAGCGATTAATTTCCAGCGCTTAAGTCAGTCCATTCAGCCTGAAGAAAATGAGGAACAAGTGCTGGATATTCTAATGGACTCGTGCATGAGTGCGGCATATGCCGATGCAGCCTGGCTGGCTATGACCAGCGAAGAATTCCCTGACGGCTTTTTTCAAGAGAGGTTTATAGATCGAAAGACTAGAGAAGAGATTTCAGATTTGATCGAGCAACAGAAAACTGCACAAGAATGGGCATCTGAAAAGCGTTCAGACAATCTGAGTCCAATTAACCTTAAAATCGTTCATCCAAAATATGAATCTGTTCTCTTGGTTCCTCTGGTCATAAATAAATCTGTAATAGGTAAAATAGTGCTGTGCAAAGAAGTGCGTGATGGGTTCAACAAGGAGATGTTGAACATTATCAGCACTTTTGGAAGACAAGCCTGTATTGCAGTAGAAAATCATCGGCTGCTCAATCAAGCTATCCTAAACGAACGCTATCAGGAGGAATTGAAAATCGCCCAGCGTGTGCAGAAATCTCTGCTTCCTGCCATACTGGATCACAATCAGTCTTTTGATATTTGCGCCTTTTCTCACGCTGCTGATGAAGTCGGTGGAGATTATTACGACACCTATAAACTTGATGAAAATAGGTATGTGTTAATAATTGGAGATGTATCCGGTAAAGGAACGTCGGCGGCTTTTCATATGTCCCAAATGAAAGGAATTTTCCAAAGTCTTATTCAGCTGAATCTCAGCCCATCAGACTTTATGGTAAAAGCCAATTCAGCGCTTAGTAAATGCCTAGAACGCAACCACTTCATAACCGCATCGATATTTATTATCAATACCACAGAACAAACTATCTGTCATTCGCGTGCAGGTCATGTACCTACCCTTTTTCACAAGAAAAAAATGAACAAATCAGAGTATTTGGAGATTGATGGCTTGGGTTTGGGTATTTTAAGAAACATGCAATATCAAAAACACGTTGTGGAAAAGACACTTACCTATCAATCAGGTGATGTGTTAGTCCTATTCACAGATGGAATAGTGGAAGCAAAGAATGACAAATCCCATCAATTCGGTTATGAGCGCATCAGAACCTTATTAGAAGTATATCACGAACTAGATCCACAAGAAATTCAGACAAAAATCATTGATTCTCTGCATGAATTTGTAGGTGGAGACAGATTGATTGATGATGATTATTCTATGATGGTAGTGAAATTCACCAAACAAAATAAAGAAAGCTAGAAGATGATAACGATAGAAACCCAAGAAGAAAACGGTCACGATATTTTACTACTGAAAGGGGAAGTGGATGCCAGCAACTCGGTAATACTAGATGAGGCGATTACCAAATTGGTTGCTGAAGGAAGCAATTCTATTTTAGTAGATGGCTCAGGTCTGGAATACATTTCTTCGGCGGGTTTAGGTGTATTCATGTCTTACCTGGAGGATTTCCAGGAAAAAGAAATTGATCTTAAAATCTATTCGCTTTCCGATCGCGTATTCGAAGTGTTTAAAATTTTGGGTTTGGACAAACTGATGCGTATTTATCCAGATAAAAAAACTGCCCTCCTAAACTGAATGAAATATCAGATGAAAATATCTTGTCAAACCACAGCACTCTCCGAGTTGCGTGTCTTTTTGAAAAAGACACTGGGAGAGCTAAAGCTGCCTGACAACGACCAACTCCAGATCACTCTGGCGGTGGAAGAGGTATGCGCCAATCTGATCATCCATTCCCATAAGTGTAACGCGCTGGATTATATCCAACTCAAGATCAAACAAAATCCCGGCAAATTGATTTTTGAAATTACCGATGAAGGTAAAGCATTCAATATGCTTGATTATGAAGTGCCGGACCTAAATAAAGTTAAAGGAGAAAAGCGAAAAGGAGGTTTAGGCATAATTTTGGTCAAGAAGATAATGGATGAAATCGAGTTTGAGTCTAGCAAAGGCATAAATACCTGTCGGCTGATCAAATGGTTTCAGTCCTAATTCTTGTTAAAAGCTTAGTATTCGGGACTTTTGACTTGAAATCCTAATAAATTTGTAAAATTGCATTCTAATTCTGCCATTTAACACATGACAAACCGAACCATTTCGGCATTTATTATCACCCTCCTCTTAGCGTTTGAGTCTCCCGTGTCAGCGATGGCTTTTGTTCAAGTATCTGAGCAGGAGGACCCTTTATTGACAATAGGAGGTAAAGCTGTAGACAAGGATGAGTTGATATACCTACTTTCGAAGGGCAATAAATCTGAACCCGGCACTCCGGGAATGTCCAGAGAGGAGTTTGATGAGAATTTTGATCTTTTTATCAATTACAAACTAAAAGTAAGAGAGGCTGAAGCTCAAGGTCTTGACCAATCTGAGGAATTCCTCAGAGAGTTCGAATCCTTTAGAGAAAATCTCAAGGCTCCATTTTTAATAAGAAACTCTTTGGAAGAGGGAGAATTAAGAAAAGCCTATTCACGGATGCAGGAGATTATACGAGCCAGTCACATACTTCTCCAATTTCCGCCAAATGCCACTAAGGAAGATAGCCTTATCGTCCTGCGTATGGCCTTGAAAATTGAAGAGGAAATAAAAAACGGAGGAAGTATAAATGAACTTGCGGTAGAATATTCTGATGATCCATCAGCACAAGTGAATAAAGGTGATTTGGGCTATTTCTCTGCACTTCAAATGGTACAACCGTTCGAAGACGCAGCGTTTTCTCTTCAACCTGGCCAAGTTTCTGATCCAGTGTTGACCAATTTCGGGTACCACATCATCAATGTGAAAGATCGTCAACCCAACCCTGGGCAAGTAAGAGTCTCACACATATTAGTGAGGATAGATGAAAATTCAGAAAATGGTGAAGACCTTGCCAAGCGCAAAGTGGCAGACATTTACAATGAGATTCAGAAAGAAAGTACTATATGGGAAGATATTGTAAAAAATTATTCTGAAGATCCTGCTAGCAGTCAAAAAGGAGGAATGCTTCCTTGGGTAAGTATTGGATCAATGATCCCCGATTTTGAAATGGCGGCATTTTCATTGACTGAAATAGGTGAAGTATCACCACCTATTAGAACCCGATATGGTTATCATATTCTGAGGTTAGAGGACAAAAAGCCATTGGCAAGTTTTGAATCAATGGAGGAGAGTATCCGCTCCAGAATTTTGAGAGATTCTCGCTCAACTATGATTCAGTCGCAGGTGATGGCTATTCAGAAATCCCGGTACAATTTTGACGAAAACGAAGAAAATGTAGCCAAATTAAGATCGGAATTAAATACTACCTCAAAGAATGATTTTGCTAAGTCTTTGGCCGAAAAAGATCAAGCAAATGATCAACTCTTTACCCTTAAGGGCAAAAGCTACAACGCTCAGGATCTTCATGATTATATAAATGAAGAGGAAATCAGCCTACAAAGCAATAGCGGAATTTTCGATGTCTGGTATGAACGCTTCTTGGCTTCAGAACTAAACAAAGCTGAGGAAACTGATTTGGAAGCAAATAACAAAGAATACCAAATGCTCTTGAAAGAATATAGAGATGGTATTCTGCTGTTTTCCCTCATGAACGAGAAAGTCTGGCAAAAAGGACTGATGGATTCTGTAACCCAAAAGGCGTTTTACCAAGAAAATATTGAGAATTACCAGTGGAAAGAAAGAGTAAACGCCCTCATTGTAAAAGTCCTTGACATGACCCAATTGGATGCTGCAAGGAAATTTCTTGAAGGTAAAACACTTTCAGATGAACTTATCTCCTCTTTCGAAAGTAGCTACGAAAGCACTAATTCCTTGGCTTACCAAACAGAAAGTGGAAATATCGAATACAGTGATCATCCTGTTTTATCCAAGGCAGATTTGAACGCAAGCTATCAAGAACTTGAAGCTAACGGGCACTTGCATCTAGTGATCCTTGGTGAAAAGACCAATGCAGGCCCTAAAAAATTCGAAGAAACGCGTGGATTAGTAATACGAGACTACCAAGAATATTTGGATAAAAGCCTAGTGGAATCCTTACGGAAAAAGCACCCTATTAAGATTAATCCAAAAGCTAAAGAGGAAACTTTCATAGCTTTGAATCAATAATAATTTATAAAGGAAAACCGCCACCGAAATATCAATAGGCGGGAAAACACACATGAAATCGAGCATGACTCAAGCGTCACACAGAGGGATAATTATAAAACCTGCGAGATTCCTCCCGATAGCTATCGGGATGACCTTTGAAAGAAAAATATAAACACATGAAATTGTTAAACCGACTTACCTTCACTCTAATTGCCAGCTTGCTGATTACTGCATCATTAGCACAAGAAGCTCCACCCACGGGTCAGGTTCTTGATAAAATCGTCGCTAAAGTGGATAATTATATCTTGCTTGAGTCAGACGTGCAGAAAGCATATATGGAAGCTTTATCTCAAAATCAACAGGGACAAGTAGCTCCTACAAGATGTCAAGTTTTTGAATCCTTGATGATCAATAAATTGATGGTGGCCAAAGCTGAAGTCGATTCGGTAATCGTCACTGATGCAGAAGTTATGCTCCAAACAGAACAACGATTCAGTATGGTAATGCAGCAATTTGGCGGAGATGAAGAGACGCTTGTACAAGCATATGGAAAAACTTCTGATCAGCTCAAGGCAGAGATAGAAGATGTGATCAAAGAACAACTAATCGTACAACGCATGAGAAGTCAGATCACTGAAGGATTGACTGTTTCTCCAAATGATGTTAGAGAGTTTTTCAAAAGTATCCCTACCGATTCTCTTCCATTGTTCACTTCAGAAGCTACAGTAGGTCAAATCGTGGTAAAACCTGAAGTAAATGCACAGACTAAAGACGATATTTTTAAGCAGTTAAATCAGTTCAAAAAGGATATAGGAGAAGGTAGGGCTGAATTTGCGGATCTTGCAAGGCAGTATTCGGAAGATCCAGGCTCTGGAGCACAAGGAGGCGATTTAGGCTTTTTCAGAAGAGGTGAATTAGCGCCTGAATATGAATCAACTGCATTAGCTTTGAAACCCGGAGAATTGAGCGATCCAGTAGAATCAGCATTTGGTGTCCATCTGATTCAATTACTCGAAAGGCGTGATGATGGATCATTCAATACTAGACATATCCTGAGAATCCCTAAAGCTACCGAGGCCGATATAGCAAAAGCAGAGAGATACCTTGATAGTCTAAAAACAGAAATCGAAGCGGGAAGAATGGACTTTGCCAAAGCAGCTAAAGACTTCTCTGATGATAGAAATACCTCAGATAATGGCGGATTCTTCACCGATCCTTCCAACAATTCAAATCGTCTTTCCTTAAGAACTCTTGAAGATCCACTTCTATTCTTTATGATAGATACTATGCAAGTAGGCGATATCACGATGCCTATGCAATTTGAAGATCCTAGAGAGGGTACCAAAGTTCGCATTCTCTACTATAAGGCAAAATACCCCGCTCACCGGGCAAATATGGAGGATGACTACGAAAAGCTAAAAGCAGCGGCCCTCCGTAAAAAAGAAGATGATCTTCTTAGCAAATGGTTTATCACAGCCAAAGAGGATATTTTCATTGATCTCGATCCGACTTATGATCGATGTAATGCACTCGCAGAGAAATAACAAAAAATGCCCGAGAAAAACCTCGGGCATTTTTTTATACCAAAGTATAAAATCCTAGCTGCCTATTTCTTACGAAATAGTGTCTTAAATGCTAATCCTATTTGTTTCAATCCCTCTTTGAACAAACCTTTAGATTCCTTCA
Source organism: Algoriphagus aurantiacus (assembly GCF_035156405.1). Taxonomy (NCBI): domain Bacteria; kingdom Pseudomonadati; phylum Bacteroidota; class Cytophagia; order Cytophagales; family Cyclobacteriaceae; genus Algoriphagus; species Algoriphagus aurantiacus. The sequence continues at coordinate 89,077 of NZ_JAXRUT010000011.1, forward strand.
GTTTCGGCTTAATATCTTCAGCTCGTTCCTTGAATTCGCGTTCTAAAATCTTCTTACCTTTATTAAACTCAGCCTCCAGTGAAGTTTTATTCTCTTTCAAGTCTTTAATCTTTTTTTCGATGTCTTCCTTCGCTTCAGACCCCGCTTCAGATCCTTTTTTGACAAGTTCTTCGATTTTATCGCCAATTTCCTTAAGTACTTTTTCTATGTCTTGAGTAGTGGATTTCTTTTCTTCCATGACTAAAAGTGGTTAGATGAACTGATACTTCTCAATTTAATTACTTTTTTTTGAATGACTCTTTTCAGAACAAGAATATGAATTGAAAACCCCTAATTATCAACAGATTCTCCAGCCTGAGTTTGTTTTTCGTAAAGCTCAGCATACACTCCTTTTTGCTTCATTAAAGACTTATGATTACCTCGTTCGATCACTTTACCATCATCCAGCACGATGATCTGATCTGCTAGCTTGGCTGAGGAAACCCGGTGGGAAATAATGATGGAAGTGCGATTTTGCATAATTTTCTTCAGCGCAGTCAAGATCACATTCTCCGTCTTGGTATCCACCGCCGAAAGGCAATCATCCAAAATAAGAATTTTTGGTTCCTTTGCTATCGCACGTGCAATAGATACTCGCTGCTTCTGCCCTCCGGAGAGCGTAATCCCCCGCTCGCCCAACATGGTTTCAAATCCTTTGGGGAATTCCACGATGTTCTGATAGACATCAGCATCTTTCGCAGCCTGCTCAATAATCTTTGGATCCGATTCCTCTATTCCGAAAGCAATGTTATTCCCGATACTATCTGAAAACAGAAAGACATCCTGCGGTACAAAGCCTATTTGTCTTCGAAGATCAGAGATAGAGAACGAATCAATTGGATAGCCATCAATCTTGATTATGCCGCTGCTTGGGTCATACAAACGCATCAATAGATTCGCAATTGTAGATTTCCCTGATCCTGTGGTACCGATGATTCCTAGTGTTTGTCCTTCTTTGATTTGGAAGCTGACATCTTTTAGCGCATTAATTCCAGAATCAGGATATACAAAAGACACATTCTCCAATTCCACTGTACCATGAATATCTCTCTTGATTTCATCTGTGCTTAGAATGCCATTCTTTTCATCCAAGAACTCATTAATCCGAGTCTGAGAGGCTGATGCCCTCTGCACAATACTTGTCACCCAACCTAAAGAAGTAACTGGCCAAGTCAGCATATTTACATAAAGAATAAACTCAGCAATCACCCCATAACCAATTTCGCCACTGATCACCTGTAATCCTCCAACATAAACCGTAATGATGGTAGAAATACCCACTAATGCCATTATGATTGGAAAAAACAGTGCATTGACTTTGGTCAATCGAATTGATTTCACTTTGTAATCATCACTTGCGGTAGCAAAATCATTAGCACTATCACTTTCTCTAACGAAGGCCTTCAGTACGCGAATTCCCGAAAAAGCCTCCTGAACAAATGTGCTCAACCCGCTCAGACTGCGCTGAATCTTCTCGGATCGCTCATTGATCATATTATTCACATAATAGATACTCAAGGATAGGACTGGCAGTGGCAAAAGCGCATAAAGCGTCAGTATAGGATTGACAGTGATCATATAGGTGATCACCAGAGGAAAGAGTATCAGTAGATTCAACCCATACATGATTGCAGGGCCAAGGTACATACGCACACGACTTACATCTTCTGTGATCCTAGCCATCAAATCTCCAGTACTATTTTTCCTATAGAAGCTAAGAGGTAATTTTTGGTAGTGATCGTAGATCTCATTTTTCATATCATACTCCACTTTTCTGGACATGATGATGAGTGTCTGTCTGATGAAAAATAAGAAAATCCCTCTCAGCAAAGCCATAACTAAGATCAAAACTCCAAAGACGAAAACGAATTTTAGAAAAATATCCTGTGCCTGATTTCCCATTCCACCCTGTGCTAAAGGCTGATAAATAGAAAAACTTTCAACCACATAATCTATTGCAAGTCTGACAAGTTGCGCTGGGATAATTACGAAAATATTAGAAATCACCGTAAAAAGTATCCCCAAAAGGATCAAGCCCTTGTATTTGAATAAATACTTATTGAGTCGCCAAAGTGGTTTCACCAAATAAAAATTTTAAAATGTAGGAAATTGAATAGGAAAACTGGGTATATTAATCCTTTGAAGGCCAATAAAAGTATTTAATTTTGTATCGGCTATTTTCGCAAGGAGTACCCAAATATAACACATTCTAAAAAGCTAAGTTCACATGTTAGAGATTAAAGCTACCGAAACAATACGTGAAGGTTCAATCTTTGGCCAAATCACCAAGATGGATCACGAGCAATTGGTGATCTGCCACGATGAAGCAACCGGCCTAAAGGCATTGATCGGAATTCACAACACCACCTTGGGCCCTGCACTGGGCGGAACCCGCATGTGGCCTTATGCTTCTGAAGAGGAAGCTATTACAGATGTCCTTCGTCTTTCCAGAGGGATGACTTTCAAAAATGCCCTTGCCGGATTGAATCTCGGAGGTGGCAAGGCAGTGATTTTGGGCGATCCAAAATTAAAAAATGAAGCTTACCTCAGACGTTTCGGAAGATTTGTACAGAGTCTCGGTGGCAGATATGTGACAGCAGAGGACGTAAACATGAATACTTCTGACATGGAATTCATTGGTTTAGAAACTCGCCATGTCACTGGACTTCCGGAGATTAAGGGCGGCGGCGGCGATCCTTCTCCGGTCACAGCCTATGGAGTGTACATGGGCATGAAGGCTGCTGCAAAAAAAGCTTTTGGCTCAAACTCTTTGGAAGGAAAAAGAATCGGAGTTCAGGGCGTAGGTCAAGTGGGCAAATACTTGATAGAGTATTTGGTCAAAGAAGGAGCTAATGTGTTAATCACAGATATTTTCGAAGACAAACTCCAGGCAGTAGCCAAAGCTACTGGAGCTCAAGTAGTAGATCCAAATGTGATTTACGACTTGGAAATGGATATCTACTCTCCATGCGCCCTCGGCGCTACGATCAATGATCAGACCATCGATCGTCTGAAATGTGCGGTAATCGCTGGTGGTGCAAATAACCAATTGAAAGACGAGGCGAAGCATGGCCAAATTCTGGTAGAAAAGGGAATTGTGTATGCACCTGACTTTCTTATCAATGCCGGTGGTGTCATCAATGTAGGTGCGGAATACTTCGGTGGATACAATAGAGATACCGTTTACAAACAAACTGAGAGAATCTACGATACCTGTTTGGGTATTTTGAATAAATCAGAAAAAGAAAACATCCCTGCACAGCAAGCTGCTATTGAAACAGCAAAAGCAAGAATTGAAGCTATTGGAAGAGTGAAGCTTTCTTTCTAAGCAACATAATATCCTTACCACAACCACCGGGAATGACTTCCGGTGGTTTTTTTGTCTCATCCCACTAGGTAATAGCCACCTCAAATTACCTATATTTGCAACTCATTTCGAAGACATGCTAAACAGAAGAATACTCAGAGTAAAGGCTTTTCAAAACCTATATGCATACGAGCAGTGCAAAGGTTCCAACCTCAACCTGTCGAAAGATTTTATCCGAGCCTCATTTATGCCGGATCTGAACAGTATGGAAGTGCAAGATAAAACTGCACTTAACAAAGAAGCAGAGGAAGCAATCAAGCTTTTTGATCAAAACCTTACTTCAAGAGACTTGCTCAAATCAAGTGAAGCAAGCAGAAAAATCAAGCAAGTGGTTTTGGATGCTCTGAAAAAGTTTCATGAGGCAAACGAAAAAGATCACCAGTTTCTCTTGAAGAACATGGTGGTATCTGCCGAACGCATTCCTCAGTTATATTTATTGGCTATTGAGCTTTTGCAGGCATTTGCAAAGCATGTAGAAAAAGAAATTGAAAAGAAGAAGAAATTCTCCGGAAATAACCCGGTTGGCTTTGGGAATGAGCTCAACTTTCCAACCAATCAAGTGCTAGCTACTCTGCGTGAATCCGATTCATATAAAGCTGCATTAGCTAGAAATAACGTCAATTTGAATGATATAGAGCTTGAAATCAGAGAATGGTTCCGAGACTACATTAAGCCTTCTGAGCAATATCAAGCTTATCTTCAACTAGAGAGCCCAACGATTGAGCAGGATTTTGACTTAGTAGATAATTTGCTGAAAAAAGTCATTTTCAAAAATGAAGTCATCTTAAACTATTTCTCCGAAAAAGACCTCAACTGGACTGAAGATAAATCAGTAGTTAGAAGCCTAGCTTCCAAGGTATTAAAAAATGCGGCCAATCTTAATGAGGAAAATGAAAGCCAAATGCCGGAGATTGCCATGAACTGGGACGAGGATAAGGAGTTTTTTCAAAATATCTTTAACTTCACCATTGAAAATGATATAAATAGTAAAGCTCTTATCACTCAAAAAACTAAAAATTGGGATATTGACAGACTCGCTTTCACCGATAAAGTAATTATCTCGATGGCGATAGCGGAAATGAAAAATTTTCCCAGCATCCCAGTCAAAGTAAGTATTAATGAGTATATCGACATTTCTAAGACATACAGCACCCCTAAAAGCAAACAATTTGTAAATGGATTGCTGGATGTGATGGCGAAAGAGTTAACCGATAGTGGAGAAATCCGTAAGAGTGGTAGAGGACTATTGGACAATAAATAACATAACTATGAGCAAGAGCAGTAATTCACTCATCGCATTCTTAATAGGTGCAGGCGCGGGCGCAGCACTTGGAGTACTATTTGCACCAGATACGGGAACAAATACCCGAGATCGACTTACTTTCAAACTTTCTAAATACAAGAAAGAGTTGGAAGAGTTGATTGACGATTTAGTAGATGGAAAAGAGATGCATCTCAATGAGGCAAAATCCGAAGGTAAGCGTGTAATCTCGGAAGCAAAAAACAAAGCAGAAAATCTGCTTAGTGACGTCAATAAGTTAATAGATCAAATCAACCAAGGAAATAATTAATAGATATGAAAATCAACGTAATGAATATGGCGGTATTTTCCGTCATGCTTGCATTGGGAACTTCATGTAACCAGAAGAGTGACCAAGATGCCAAGATCCAAGCACTTGAAGATAAAATCGCACAACTAGAGACAAATAACACTGCTATTACTCCAGTAAATGCACAGGCTACTTCAGTTGCTGATCCTGCCACATTGGGTGCATTTGAGTTTGAAGAAATGGAATACGACTTTGGTGCAATCAACGAGGGGCAAGTGATAGAGCATGTCTTTAAGTTCACAAATAATGGTCAATCTCCATTGGTAATCTCAAACATTACCGCTTCTTGTGGATGTACTACTCCTGACTGGTCAAAAGCTCCAATTAAATCAGGAGATGAAGGTTATGTGAAAGTAGTATTTAACTCTGCTGCAAAGTCAGGAGCACAAGCTCCTACAGTAAGTATCCAAGCAAACACCAACCCAACTGTAACCCGATTGAGAATGAAAGGCACAGTTACTCCAAAAATTGCAGGCGCCGCCGCTCCAGTAGGCCCGGTTAAACGATAATTATGATTTCTACAATATTAGCTCAAGCTGCTGCAGGTGGTAGTGGTATATTAGGACAAGTATTCCTTTTCGGTTCTATTATTTTGATTATGTATTTCTTCATGATCAGACCTCAGCAAAAGAAACAAAAGGAAAGCAAGAAATTTATTGAAGAAATAAAAAAAGGGGATGAAGTAGTAACTATAGGTGGGCTTCATGGCAAAGTAAGTTCTGTAGAAGGCGATGCCGTGATACTCGAACTTGATAGAGGCCTTAAAGTCAAAGTGGAAAAATCTGCGATCTCCCTAGATTTCTCTAAGAAGACAGAAATAAAAAAATAAACTGAATTTTGCCGGAAACCAAAAAATCCTCTAAAAGGATTTCTCCCAAAAAACTCTCTAATCTAAAAGTGGTAGTTCTCTGCATCACAGCAGCTACCACTTTTTGGATTTTAAACGCCCTCAATAAGGACGACTACAATACTGTTGTCGATTTCCCAATTGACCTCATTTACGATCAAAGCCAGTTTGTCGCTGTGGCAGATCTCCCAAAAACACTGGAAATTGAAATTTCAGGAAATGGCTGGGATCTACTCAGAAAGTATTTTAATTTCAACAGCGATTCTTATCCTATTGAGCTGAACAACCCTGCCTCAAACAACTACATTCTTACCGCGGATCTCAAAAGATCTCTTGGAGAATTTCTTTCTCCAACACAGCTGGTTTCAGTTCTTCAAGATTCACTGAAGTTTAATATTGACCAAATTACAACCATTGAAGTCAAGCCAGTCCTTGACTCGACAAGTTTTTCATTAGGCAAGAATTTTAGAATTATCGAACCTGTTACATTTAGTCCGGAAATCATTACCCTCACGGGCCCAAGTTCAGCTCTTGATAGCCTCACCACTTTCCCTATTTTTCTAGACGAAAACCGAATAAATAAATCTATTGATAAAGAAATCACCCTTGCTGTACCTGAAAACTTGGGTAATCAGGTAACTATTGAAGAGGAGAAAATCCGTGTAAAACTGGGGATTGTCGAATTTCTTGAAGGCAACAAACGTCTAAAAATTAATAAATTAAACTTCCCTAAATCAGTCACATTAGTGGATGAAGATGTTGTGATTATGATTTCCTATTTGGTAGATGAGCGGAAATCAGCTGAATTGAAAGAACTAGAGTTCGAAGCAGTACTGGATTACTACAAAAGGAATAAGGCAGACAGCACACTTACCGTCCAAGTGAAACCAATGCCAGATTACCTTGAACAAGTGGTGGCAGTACCAGCAATCCTAAAACTCAAATATGAGTAAACACTATCCCGTTTTAGTAGGAATAACCGGCGGAATCGGATCTGGAAAATCCACTGTGGCAAAGATTTTTTCTATACTTGGTATTCCCATTTATTACGCTGATGATCGAGCCAAATGGCTGATGGGAAACAATGAGGAACTCAAGACTCAAATTAAAGATGCTTTCGGGTCTGAATCTTATCTTTCCGATGGTAGTCTAGACCGAAGTTTTCTAGCAAAAACAGTCTTCTCTAATCCTGAGAAAGTCCAATTAATTAACTCACTTGTTCATCCTGCCGTTGGAAAGGATTTTACGGTTTGGGCCTCTGGCCAAAGCTCTCCCTATGTACTAAAAGAAGCAGCTTTGATCTTTGAGACAGGAAGCAACAAAACACTGGATTTTGTAATAAATGTTAGCTCTCCTCTAAAAGTACGTGTGGCTAGAACACTGATGCGGGATTCTTTTCGCTCCGAAGAGCAGATCAACCAAATTATCAATCAGCAACTTCCCGACGAACAGAAAAATGAACTGGCTGATTTTGTGATCAAGAATACAGACAATAAACTCCTGATTCCACAGGTTTTGGAAATACACCAGCAACTGATTTCTGGGTCTTAGATTTTTATCATTTGTGATAAAAGCCATTTAATTCTTATTTTTCTTCTTTCAGCACAAATCCACCCTTCAATTATCATATGAAATCGAGCATGACGAAAGCGCCACAGAGAGGGATGATTATCCTCCATGCGAGATTCCACCTGCCTGACAGCAGTCAGGTGTGACCAATAAAATCAAATTATAATCATATGAAAGGATACAATCCTAAAGATTGGTTTAAAATTCTATTTTTAGTCCAAAAGTCTGACACACTAGTCAAGCTTGGCCCATTCATGGTCGTAATTTTTATTTACTCTTTAGGAATAGCTTGGCTGGAGATGGATTACCTCAATATTGGGAAGAATAGCTGGGTTCAGAACATCCCGATCATGCACAGCTTACTTAGTTTTGTCATTTCCCTTCTATTAGTTTTCCGAACAAATACAGCCTACGACAGATGGTGGGAAGGAAGAAAGCTTTGGGGACAATTGGTCAACATCAGCAGAAATCTGGCGCTCAAACTAGCTGGGATTCTGGACAATAATGATGAAGACAGTAGGCGCTTTTTCCGAAGGACTATCCCTATTTATGCATTTACCCTGAAAGAACATTTACAGAATACTGTGACGCTGTATATGCTGGATGATGAGAAAGATGAAGAAATAAAGCCTGAGATCGACCCCGAAAAACATGTGCCAAATCAGGTGGCAAAATTGATGTTTGCCAAGGTAAATGACCTTTATAAATCAAAAAAAATCACGGGAGATCAATTAATCATTTTGAACCAAGAGTTGGTTTCCTTCACTGATATTTGTGGAGCTTGCGAACGAATCAAGAATACGCCAATCCCATATTCCTACAGCTCCTTTATCAAAAAATTCATTTTGGCTTATGTGCTTACCCTTCCGCTAGGATACGTTTTCTCGCTCGGATACTATGCGGCTCCTATCGTGACCTTCATTTTTTACGTCTTAGCCAGTTTGGAATTAGTTGCAGAGGAAATAGAAGAACCTTTTGGCAACGACGCAAATGACTTGCCGATGGGAAAATTGTCACAAAATATCCAAAAGCATGTGGAAGAACTGATCTGATTAGTCTTTCAAACACACTACAATTTTGATTGCTGAAATTTTGTTCGGTATTTCATTGAGGAATCTTGTCATTGAGACATTTTTTCTTTGGAAGCAAAAAAGTCTCAAATAAAAATCCAATGGGTGAAAAACTAATATTACGCACGGTAAACGTGACTCGTTATATCTTGCCTCTACGTGAGGGTGGCTCCTTGCCTGCCCTTGCCGATGCAGATGATGGATTCAAATATGTTCTGAAGTTCCGTGGAGCTGGTCAGCGGGAAAAAGCCCTTATTGCAGAATTGCTGGGTGGAGAAATCGCAAGAGCCTTGGGATTGAAAGTGCCGGAATTAGTTTTTGCCAATTTGGATCCGGCATTTGGAAGATCCGAGGGTGATGAGGAAATTCAGGACTTGCTCAAAGGAAGCCAGGGACTAAACCTTGCTTTGCATTTCTTGTCCAGTGCGATTAATTATGATCCAGTTGCCATGAGCACTGATCCCTATCTTGCTTCCAAAATCGTATGGCTGGATATGTTGATCACCAACGTTGACCGGACATTTAGAAACACAAATATGCTACTATGGAACCGAGAACTTTGGCTTATTGATCATGGTGCCTCCTTTTTATTTCAGCATGCCTGGGTCAATTGGAAAAAAAATGCTGAGGGACCTTTTCCAATAATTAAAAACCACGTGCTTCTTCCAGTAGCTTCAGAGCTAGACACTGTAAATAAAGAATTCAAAAAGATTTTGACGTCTGAAAAAATCAACCTAATTGTAAATACTATTCCAGAGGAGTGGCTACTTGCCGGAGGTGACTCTGAGCATATAGCTGAGATCAAACAGGTGTACCAAGATTTCCTCAATCTCCGCCTTTCTTATTCCGATCAATTCATAAAAGAAGCCCAAGATGCAAGAACAGCACTTATATGAGTACGCGATCATCCGTGTAGTTCCACGGGTAGAAAGGGAGGAATTTATCAATGTCGGAGTGGTTATCTGTCATTGGAAAAGGGATTTTCTGGCTTGCAAGATACATCTGGACACTAAAAAATTACTGACTCTAGACCCTCTGGCTGATGTGGAAATGATCCAACTAAATCTGGCTTCATTTGAAAAAATATGCAGTGGTGCAGTCAATGGAGGAAATATCGCTTCCATGGATTTAGCCTCAAGATTTAGATGGCTTACGGCCGTTAGAAGCTCTATAATCCAGACTTCGAGACCCCACTCGGGTTATGCGGATGATTTAGAAAAAACGCTAGAAAGGTTGTTTCAAGAGAATGTAGGGTAATATCGTATACGAGGTGAGAAATAAAAAGCGGTAAGTAGTAAATTGTGGATGGTTCCAACAGGAATCTAAGGTCAAACTTGTTTGGTTCAAGACTCCAGTCTTGGACCTCTCTCAATGCAGTCTTTAGACTGCCAGAGAAACCCTTGTATAAAATCCTATTTTTCAACTACCCATTTTCCGTGAGTGAGACACTCACGGAGGCTTTAGTGTTAAAACCGACTTGCAGATAAAAAGCGTGGAGATCAGATCCCCACACCTTCTTCTAAAAGTGTTATTTTCCTAAGAAATCTTATCAAAGCCCAGATAAGGATGAAGCACTTTAGGCATGTTAATACCATCTGCCGTTTGGTTATTCTCCAAAATAGAAGCAACAATTCTAGGCAATGCCAGGGCACTTCCATTCAATGAATGTGCAAGTTGAGTTTTCTTATCTGCACCTCTAAAACGCAACTTCAATCGATTAGACTGGTATGTCTCAAAGTTAGAAACAGAGCTCACTTCCAGCCACCTCTCCTGAGCAGCAGAAAATACTTCCATATCATAAGTCAGAGCAGATGTAAAACCCATATCACCTCCGCAAAGTCTCAGTACACGATAAGGCAATTCCAGCTTTTGCAAAAGTCCTTGCACGTAGCTGCTCATACTTTCCAGTGTTTCGTAAGATTTATCAGGATGTGTGATCTGCACGATCTCCACCTTGTCAAACTGATGGAGTCTGTTGAGACCTCTTACATGAGCACCCCAGCTTCCCGCTTCTCTTCGAAAGCAAGGAGAATGCCCCACATTTTTTATAGGAAGATCACTTTCAGAAAGAATCACATCACGATAAATATTCGTGATTGGAACCTCACCTGTCGGAATCAAGTACAAGTTATCAGCATCTGCATAATACATCTGACCTTCCTTATCCGGCAGCTGGCCAGTGCCCAAGCCGGAGTCTTCATTGACTAAGATCGGTGGCTGAATCTCCTCATATCCTTGTGCCAGCGCTTCGTCTAAAAAGAAGTTGATCAACGCACGCTGTAGTCTAGCTCCTTTCCCTTTATAAATAGGAAATCCCGCTCCTGTGATTTTCACCCCAAGATCAAAGTCAATGATATCATACTTCTTGATTAAATCCCAGTGAGGAAGCTTATCAGCATGTAGTGTTGGGATTATTCCATTCTCCAGCACCACCTCATTATCCTCTGCTGATTTACCAGCTGGGACAGAAGCATGGGGAACATTTGGAATCGTATAAAGCAAAGCCCTCAATTCCTCCTCAGCTTTGGAGTTTTGATCTTCTAGATCCTTGATCTGAAGTTTGAGTTCTGCTGTTTTTTCTCGGATTTGAACTGCTTCTTCAGCTTTGCCCTCGCGCATCAATGTTCCAATCTGCTTCGATATAGCATTGGATTCACTTTGTATTTGATCACGCTCTGCCTGAGTGGATTTTCTCAATTCATCCAGCTCCACCGTCTTATTTAGGACAGTTTCTGCATTTGGGAAATTTCTCTTTTGAAGTCCGGCGAGTACACCGGCGTAGTTTTCTCGAATATGATTAATTAAAAGCATCTTAAAGTCTTTGAAATTGAAGCTCCAAAGATAAGCATGTTAGCGAACAATGATATCTTTACTCACACTTGAAAACGGCCCATCTAGCGCTTTTCCATCTGTACGTAGCAAGCTAACTTTCACTTGATAAGTACCTGCGGGGAGATTTTCTACTCTGACAGGAGCCATATGATCAATTTCATAGTTTAGGTCATTTACTGCAATAGCAACTTTAAGCCCATCAAGTTTCATATCCCCCCCAATGACCAAAAAATCAATAACCACTTCGCTACCAACTTCATACATTTGATCTGAGCGGGGAAAATTCAAGGCGAGATAAGGCTCAGCCGAATAAGGAAACGGCCTAGAGTTTCCAACTTGAAAATCTCTATCCACATAATTCCCAAAATTTTTCAAAGCTAACCCTTCTTCATCAACCAAATATGCCACAACTCGGTAGCTGCCTTCTGCTAAGTCTCTTTGAAATATCGGCGAATAAAATCCTACCGGATCCCCGCCATTCAAGATATTAAAGAGTTTAAACTCTTTTGTTGCGTTTAGGTCAAATGGAAAATTCTTTACATTATACTCAAAAGGAACCTTCCCCGGTTTGAAGATCTGATTTCCCAACGGGGTATATAATTCAAGGATGGCATCGGGATATGCTGCCTGATCTTCATACTGAAAGAATTTTACCTGTGGTGCGGAAGGCGGTTGAGCATCTTGGCTAGAAGGCATATCTACTATTTCCTCATTGACTCTCTCTTTCTCGGAAGAACAAGCTGAGAAAAGCCAAATCAATGAGAGTAATGTCAGGATTTTATTCATACAGCATGTAAATTGAGATTAAAGATATTTAATTTTAAAGATTAATTAGATCTTGAACTATAATACATCCCCACATGGACATTCTATTTGATGAAATCCCAAGTTTAGATTTAGCTGATTTTACGGCTGGCACTCCAGCGCAAAAAGCAGCATTTGTACAGAAGCTTGGAGAAGCTTATCAAAACATTGGCTTTGTGGCTATTAAAAACCATGGCTTGTCACAAGACCTTCAAGATAGACTATACGGCTCAATAAAGGACTTCTTCAAACTTCCTGATACGGTTAAATCCAACTATGAGAAACCAGAAATCGGATTTCAACGCGGCTACACAGGTAAGGGAAAAGAACATGCCAAAGGCAGAAATACAGGTGATCTAAAGGAATTTTATCATGTAGGGCAAGAACTCAGCCGAATCCCTGATACTGATCCCATCAAATCCGAATATCCTCCAAACATCTGGCCTTCGGAGCTACCTGAGTTTCAAAACGATGCCAATGAAGCCTACCGCACTCTTGAAAGTGCCGGGAAATCCATGCTTAAGGCCATCGCACTTTCTTTGGATCTGAATGAAAATTATTTTGAAGATAAAGTAGCCTATGGAAATTCCATTTTGAGACAAATCCACTATTTCCCAATAGAAAATCCCGATGAAGTACCTGCTGATGCAGTAAGGGCTGCGGAGCATGGAGATATCAATTTGATCACACTATTGATGGGAGCAAGTGCAGACGGACTTCAAGTGTTAAGAAGGGATGGAAAATGGATTCCTATCACGGCACTACCTGACCAATTGGTAGTGAACGTAGGTGATATGCTGGAGAGATTGACGAATAAGAAATTGAAGTCTACTATTCACCGGGTGGTCAATCCACCAAGGGAGAAGATGAACACCAGCAGATACTCTATCCCATTCTTTATGCACCCCAGATCAGAAATGGATTTGACCTGTCTTGACAGCTGTGTAGATGTCTACCATCCAAAACAATTTGAAGACGCAACTGCAGGTGAATTTTTGGAGGAACGGCTTCGTGAACTTGGGCTGAGAAAATAGGGATGTCGGTAAAGCAAGTCCGATATTACTTATTTTTGAAAGACATACTAGCTCTTTCTCTTACTGCATTTGGTGGACCGCAGGCTTTTCTTGCGATGTTGCTGGAGCGTGTGGTCAAGAGGAAAGCATACATTCAGGAAGATGAGCTCTGGGAGCTCAATGCGCTATGCAATATGCTTCCAGGCCCATCTTCCACTCAGCTAGTCTGTGCAATTGCCTACCGGGCGGGAGGTCCCAATTTAGCTTATCTCGCGCTACTCGTATGGATTTTACCCGCCACATTGCTCATGATTTTTGCGGCCATGCTCATTTATTTTCTTCAGGAAAACACTCCTGGAGCGTTGAATTTTGCACGATTTATTCAGCCAATGGCAATTGGTTTTATCATTTTTGCCGCGCAAAAAATAATTGGGAAGACAATTAAAACCACCGAGGCAATGGTTCTTGTATTGATTTCGGCATTTGTTTCATTTTTCTATAGTTCCCCTTATATCTTCCCTGTCCTTCTTATGATTGGAGGCTTAAGCACTTCTATCAAATACAAGCAACAACCTAAACTGAAAAAAGATGAACCCTTGAAAATCGAATGGGCCAACTTTTATCTTTGGGGTGGAGTGCTCGTCTTAGCAGCAGTATTGGGGGCGATCACTAAATACCAACCTATCATCCTTTTCGAGAACTTCTATCGGAACGGAAGTTTGATCTTCGGTGGAGGCCAAGTCCTTGTTCCCTATTTATATACTGAGTTTGTTGACTTCAAGCACTTCCTGAGTTCAGAAGAATTCCTTACTGGATATGCTATTTCGCAAGGAATCCCTGGACCTACTTTCAGCATTTCTTCTTATGTAGGAGCTCTTTCTATGAGAGAATTCGGTACAGTAGGTTTTTTTGTGGGAGGAATTATAGCCGCTGCAGGAATTTTCCTTCCTGGAATTTTTCTCATTTTCTTTGTAATCAGATTTTGGGATCAGTTGAAAAAATACCGACCTGTAAGGGCTGCTTTAGAAGGAATTAATGCGGTATCATGTGGAATGCTGATCGCTGCAGCCTACTTGCTTTTTGAACCACTTGAGGCAAATGGTCTGAATATTTTATTTATTCTAGCCACTTATGTGTTACTTCAGTTTACAAAAATCTCATCGCCCCTAATCATTGCCGGCGGGGTAGTGCTAGGCATTATTTATAATAATTTCTTCCTTTAAAACTGATGAAATCGAGCATGACTCAATCGTCACACAGAGAGATGATTATCAGCCTTGCGAGATTCTCCCGATCCGCCGCGGCGGACGGGACAGGCTATGTGGCCTTTTAAAAAACAATTGTAAACACATGAAATTGCTACCTATTCCCTTCTACAGGAACAAGAATAGGCGTTGTCACGTTTTATAATCTAAATTCCCTATCTTTCTTCTATGCACGCCTACGAATACATCAATAATCTGATCCCACCACTAAAGCTTTCCGACAAAACGGGAATGGCTTTGGCATGGATGGAAGAAATCAGAACTGACGTACTTCCAATTATTGATAAGGGCTTTTTTTTAGGTCTTATAAAAGAGGAAAGGATTTTTGAAGTAAATAATCCAGAAACCTTGATTGCCGATATAGAACCGGCCAATCCTGCCTGCTGGGTGTTTTCGGATAAGCATATTTATGATGTGCTACGCGTTAGTTCGGAGCAAAATTCGAATATAGTTGCGGTTTTAGACAGAGAATTAAATTACCTAGGAATAGTAACTCTGGAGGATTCTATATCTGCTTTTGCTGATAGCCTTTCGATAAAATCGCATGGCAGTGTAGTAATTCTATCTATGGCCATGACTGATTATAGTTTAGCGGAGATTTCTAGAATTGTAGAATCTGAAAACACAAAAATCCTCAGCTCTTTTATCACAACTGATCCGCTGGATGACAATAAGATCAAACTCACATTGAAACTCGACCAAACTGAGCTTAGACACATTAAAGCTACGCTGGAGCGATTCGGATATAAAATCATAGACCACTATCAGGAAGAATCCGGAGTGAGCAGCGAAGAAGATAGAATCGGTAACTTGCTAAGATTTTTAGATATTTAGGACATGAAAGTCGCCCTTCATGGCTTAGCTCTGAAAGCAGAACTGTTTTCAGACGTTCAGTCACTTTTCAACGAACTTACTAAGCATCATTTCGAAATATTTGCTACTGAGCAATTTGATCGGCAATTGCGTATGCATGGCAACAAGGCGTTAAATTATTGGGTATTGGAAAGTAGAGAGGATATGGCGGCTATGGATGTTGTCATTTCCATAGGAGGAGATGGCACCTTACTGGATGCTGTCTGCCAAGTGGGTGAGCTCGAAGTCCCAATTTTAGGCCTCAATACAGGAAGGCTTGGCTTTCTAGCTACGGTAGCAAAAGAAAAGATTTCTGATGCCATTGCAGACTTGGCTACAGATAATTATCAGCTAGAAACAAGAACCCTGATATCAGTACAAAGCCATCGAAAGTTATTCAATGGCTTAAATTTCGGTTTAAACGAATTCACCATTCACAAGCGTGATACCTCATCGATGATTACGGTACATACGTACATAGACGGGAAGTATTTAAACAGCTATTGGGCTGATGGTTTAATCGTCTCTACCCCTACCGGCTCTACAGGCTACTCATTAAGTTGTGGCGGCCCCCTCATTTCACCAGAGGCAAAAAACCTGGTAATCACCCCTGTAAGTCCCCACAACTTGAATGTCCGACCAATAATTGTTTCAGATGAAAGTGAGATCAGTTTTGAAATAGAGGGACGGGCAGAGAAATTCTTAATATCTTTGGACTCTCGATCTACCTCAATTTCCTCGGAAGTGAAGCTAAGTGTGAAGAAGGAAAACTTTTCAGCAAAATTGGTAAAGTTGCCTCATTATCATTTCTTTGATACACTAAGACAAAAGCTTAATTGGGGTTTTGACATGAGAAACTGAATAAGTATCCTTAAGACTTAGCCAATTTGAGCTTAACAATTATTAACCCGCTAAATACTGAGATGCGTTTTTTAAACGTTAGGTACTTCATATCTTGCACCGTCTTGAAAAAGGTCAATTTTCAGATTATCAGTTACTTAGTCGTATTTCTGCTGTTTTTTTTCGGTTTTAACCAAAAAACTCAAGCTCAGAATTACGAAATAGGAGGCGGATTGGGTGTTGCTGCATATAGTGGTGATATCATTCGGAAAATAGACCCGGGTCAATTAGGACCTCAAGGCACGTTGTTTGGCAGGAGAAATTTTGACAATGTGTGGTCATTGCGAGTTGCTGCAACTGCGGCACTTCTAAATGCAGCAGATAGTATCAAACCAATAGATCGTTTGGCAGAAGTCAGAGATGGTAGGTTTAGAGCTGGAATATTGGAGGCTTCGGCAGTTATGGAATTTAATTTCCTTGACTACCTTACTCCCAATTCAGGGTTCCGCTTTTCACCTTACGCCTTCTTTGGAATAGGGTATACCTACGCTTTTGCAAAGGGCAATACCTATGCCTTTAACATTTCAACCAAGTATAATGTCGGTACGGTAGTAATCCCATTTGGCGGAGGTATCAAGTATCAGCTAAATAATCGCTGGACTTTAGCAGGTGAATTAGGCTTTCGACCGACTTTAACAGACTACTTAGACAAAATAGATAGTACAGAGCCAACAATTCCGAGATTTCAGGATCCTAACAACCCTGAAGGCCCTTATGGGATTAATTTTGGCAATGCTTATGACAAGGATTGGTACTACTTCTTAGGAGTAACAATTAGCTATACTATTACGACTACCAGATGCTACGCATATTAATAAATCGAGCCTTAGGGCAAATATTCGGAAAAGAAATGGCATTTTTGAACCTCCAAAAAAGTAAGGAACCGGAGACGGCTGGAATGAAGGAAGAATCTGACAATATCAACATCCCAAAGCATATTGCTATTATCATGGACGGTAATGGACGCTGGGCCATGAAAAAGGGGGCCATGCGAATATTTGGGCATAAAAATGGTACTAAGGCAGTCAGGGAGGCGATAGAAGGCGCAGACAGTCTCGGGGTTAAGTACCTGACTTTATTCTCATTCTCAACGGAGAATTGGTCTAGGCCAAAAGCTGAAGTTGATGGGCTAATGGAACTTCTGGTGAAGACCATTTCTGATGAGATTCCTATGCTGATGAATGGCAACTTCAAACTAGAAAGTATTGGAGATGTAGAAAGCCTGCCACCCTCAGCATATAAAACACTGATGAGAGTGAAGGAAATTACCTCTAAAAATACCGGACTCAAAGTGATCTTGGCGTTAAGCTATAGCGGTCACTGGGAGCTCACTCACGCAGCGAAGCACATTGCTCAAAAAGTCTCAGAAGGAAAATTGAAAGTGGAGGACATTACAGAGAAAGTGATGGCCGAACATTTGGCAACAGCCGACTACCCTGATCCAGAATTATTGGTCAGAACTAGCGGTGAATACCGAATTAGCAATTTTCTACTTTGGCAATTGGCCTATACGGAGATGTATTTCACTCCTGTACTATGGCCGGATTTTAGAAGAGAGCACCTCTTTGCTGCAGTTTCCGACTACCAATCACGGGAAAGGAGATTTGGCAAAACGGGTGAGCAAGTTAAATCTTAAGTAATTAATGAAAAAAAGTTTACTGATTCTGTTTTGTCTGGTTTGGGCAAGTTCAGCAATGGCGCAAATACGTTTGGGCCAAAGTCGCTATGCCACAAGCAAGCCAATCGATATTTTGGAGCTGAATTACACTAAGCCCCAAACCTTTAGAATCGCAGAAATAAAAGCTGTGGGCCTTACCACCTTGGATGAAATCGCCATTCTTTCCTTATCTGGATTGAAAGTAGATGATAAAATCGAGGTACCGGGAGATGCTATCTCTAATGCTTTGAAAAAGCTATGGGGACAAGGGATCATCGGAGATGTGAAAATCTTGGTGACAAAAATAGAAGGTGAAGATATTTCGCTACTCCTGGATTTGACTGAGAGACCTAGATTCTCACGAGTGGAATTCACTGGAATGAATAAAACTCAGGAAAGTGAACTTCGAGACAAAGTAAATATCCGGGGACGTGTAGTAAGAGACGATGTGCTAAATAATGCCAAAAGAAATATTGAGAAATATTACTTGGATAAAGGGTTCATGAATGCTGATGTAAAAATTAGGCAGGAAAGAGATACTACCCTACCCAATTCTGTGAAATTGATATTCGACGTAGAGCAAAATGCAAAAGTCAGAATCAATGCCATCGAATTCTATGGCAATGAGGAAGTCAATGATTCTAAGCTAAAAAAGAAGCTTAAGAAGACTAAGGAACATGCAAGGGTAAGCATTTTCAAAGATGGTTATTCCCGATTGACCGATGCAACTGCTACAGACGTTAAGAATACCATTCTATACACGGACTCAGTGTCCAATGAAGAGGTAAAAGATTATATCAATAAAAACTTCAAACTAAATTTCTTCAACGGTTCAAAGTATATTCCTAAGGAATACCGAAATGACAAGGACAATGTGATCAACTTCTACCAGAGCAGAGGCTATCGCGATGCCAAAATCGTTGCCGATTCCGTTTATAACTTTGGGCAGGATAAAATCAACATTGATATTGCCCTGGAGGAAGGTCGAAAGTACTATTATAGAAACATTAGCTTTAACGGGAACTTCATTCACCCTGACCAGGTCTTATTAGCTAAGCTGGGCATACAGAGAGGTGATGTATACGATAAGGAACAACTAGATAAGCGACTCAATTATGACCCTGCTAAAGGGGATGATGTTAGTTCCCTTTACCAAAATGACGGCTACCTATTCTTCGATATAAAACCAGTAGAAGTAAATGTCGCAGGTGATTCCATTGATCTCGAGATGAGAATCTTTGAAGGACCACAAGTAACTGTAAATAGTGTCAATATCAAAGGAAATGAGCGGACATCCGATCACGTAGTAATGCGCGAAATCCGTATACTTCCAGGTCAAAAATTCAATAGAGAACTCCTAGTTCGTACGATTCGTGAACTTTCCACACTAGGTTATTTTGACCCTGAAAAAATCAACCCGGATCTACGTCCAAATTTCGAAGCTGCGACGGTAGATATTACGTTTGAGCTAGAAGAAAGACCAAATGATCAAATTGAGCTCTCCGGTGGTTGGGGTGGATTCTATGGTTTCGTAGGTACAGTTGGCCTTTCGTTCAATAACTTCTCGATCAAAAACATCAAGGACTTCTCCAAGTGGGATCCACTGCCTGTAGGTGATGGACAGAAGCTTTCCCTTAGAGTTCAGGCCAACGGTCGATCTTTCCAGAACTACTCCGTATCCTTGACAGAGCCATGGTTTGGTGGCAAAAAGCCAAATGCATTAAGCTTCTCCTTCAATCACTCTGTACAGCGACAGGTAGATTTCTACAATCAAGCTAACTTTGGAGCTGAATTAGGCTTTTTCAAAATTACTGGTGTGACTATGGGTCTGGCAAAGCGGGTAACCTGGCCGGATGATAACTTTAGTATCAGTAACTCCTTGCAGTTCCAAATTTATGAGTTTGATCAGTTTGGTACTTCATTCGGTCTAAGCTATCCTACAGGAACCTCTAATAGTCTCACTTGGAATACAACCATTGCCAGATACAACCTTGATAATCCAACCTATCCAAGATTTGGTTCTAATATTATTTTGTCCACAGCGTTTACTCCTCCTTATACTTCATTAAACAAGAATATTAATGATGAGTCCACAGATCAGGAAAAATACAAATGGCTAGAATACCATAAGTGGATGTTTGATGCATCGATCTATACACCACTATTTGGTTCAACAAAATTGGTAGCCAGCGCTAGGGCTCATATGGGCTTTCTGGGATCCTATGGCTCAAAGTTGGGAATTATTCCCTTAGAGAGATATGTGCTGGGAGGTGATGGTATGACAATGAATAACTTTGCCTTAGGTCAGGAAATAATCGGTTTACGTGGATATGAAAATCAATCCCTTACACCGGGTGCATCGACAAGAGGTCAAGTAGGCGCAGAACCATATGGCGGGGTAGTTTATAATAAGTATGTCATGGAAGTGAGATACCTAATTTCTCCAAATCCTTCCGCAACTATCTTTGTGTTGGGTTTTGCAGAAGCAGGAAACAACTGGGGATCGTACAAAGATTTCAATCCATATGATCTGAAGAAATCAGCAGGTTTGGGCGCTAGAATCTTTATGCCAGCATTTGGTCTTTTGGGTATTGACTGGGGCTACGGTTTTGATACAGCTCCAGGAGCTTTTAAGAGAAGCGGCTCACAATTCCACTTTACCATAGGTCAGCAAATAAGATAAGAATGCATTTAGAGCAGGGAATAGTTAATTTATGTAAAAATTAACGTTATAAGAATGTCGAAAAATCTAGTCATTGTTAACTTCCCAAACTCATGAATAAATCGCTGAAAATTGTATTTTTGTCACTCTTTATGCTTCAAGCGGCACCTTTAGCTGCTCAGAAGTTCGGATACATTGATTCGGAATATATTCTAAACAAGCATCCAGACTACAAAGTAATCCAGCAGGAACTAGAGACTTACAGTTCGGAATGGAAGAAAGAGGCACAAAATTTGGATAAAGAGATCAAAGATCTTTCTGTTCAGCTAAAAGCGGAGGAAGTACTCCTCACAGAAGAAATGTACCAACATCGGCTGGAAGAAATAAAATTGAAACAAAAAGAATCCCAAGAATTCAATAGTAGAATTTTCGGAATAGACGGGCAGTACTTCCAAAAACAAGCGGAACTGATGCAGCCACTTCAATCCAAAATCTATGACGCTATTGAGATAGTAACGAGAAGAAATAATCTGGGAATGTTATTTGATAAGGCTGCTGCACCATCGGCAATTATCTATACAGATCCCAGACATGACTATTCGGAGTTTGTCTTGGAGGAATTGGGAATAGAAGAAAACAAATAAATAGAAACAAGAAATGATGAAAGTAAAAGTTATCCTTTCCGCAGTAGCCTTGCTTTGCGTAGGATTTGCAGCTCAGGCTCAAGATGTAAAGATTGGTTACACCAATGTTGAATTTATCATGGATTTGATGCCAGAAATGGAGCAAATAGCTGCTGACATTAAAGATTATGAAACTCAGCTTCAAACCACTATGCAATTAAAAGGCGAAGATTTTCAACGTCAGGTTCAGACTTATCAGCAAGCCATGACCACTATGACTGAAGAAGCTAGAGCGGCAAAGGAGAAGGAATTAACTGACCTGCAAACAACTTTGCAAAAAATGGAATCTGACTCTCAGATCAGTTACCAGAGAAAATTAGGTGAGCTTCTTTCACCTGTTCAGACTAAAGTGATCAATGCAATCAATGCAGTTGCAGCTGAGAACAACTATACGCATATCTTTGCTGAGTCAGCAGGACAAGCCCCTATCCTTCTTTACACTAAAGAGGAAGATAAATTCACTGAATTGGTTTTGACCAAGTTGGGTCTTGAGATGCCAGCTGCTCCGGCCGCTCCAGCTACGAATTAATTAACCACGAATAAATTTTGAAGCCGCTAATTCGATTTGAGTTAGCGGCTTTTTTTGTGGAAATACTCTTTAAACCACAGAACGCGGAGGTTTAAACAGAGGTGCACAGAGAGATTGGAGTTAAGGGTTGAAGGTAAATGGTTAATTGTTAAAGGTTAATAAACACAGAGATAAACGGAGGAAGTGGGAGATGCATGGAGAAAAGAGAGGCGAAGAATTAAAGGTTAAACGCTAAAGGTTAAAGGTTTCGTAGTTGTCACAGTGGATTTTAACGATTAACAAATTAACTTTTAACGGAAAGAGAAGAGTCATGCCCAAGCGTAATCCAAAAGATGTAATCAGTAAAAGCCAAGAGGCCATCTTGGTGGATTTCTATGCAGATTGGTGCGGACCATGCCATACCATGGATCCAATTATCGATGAAACGCTAAACGAGCTGGGAGGGAAAATAAAGCTGCTGAAAATCAATATTGATAAAAGCCCTCAACTAGCTCAGCAATTTGCCGTACGCTCTATCCCAAATTATATTCTTTTTAAAAAAGGTAAAATCCTCTGGAGAAAAGGAGGCTTGATTACCAAGCGGGATTTACTTCAGGCATTGAAAGGGTTTGTTTAAAAATCATAGAAGGATAAAGGATTTGTTAAAGTCAACATTTGAACAAATAGCACTTATCCCATTAGTTTTTTTCTTTCCTTTCTTCTCTTACATTTGGAAGGCAAAAGCAACCTGTCTATCATTTTCTGTCGATACAACTCAATTGGATGATGCAGGTATAAAGTTGAGATCCCAATACAATCTAATCCACATTACTGGTTTATTCGTCAAATAAAGCTTCATAGTCCTTTGGCATCTCAGTTAGGAGTTTGATTTGTATGTCTTTGTAAAAGACTTCTGCGGCTTCACTCTGCAATTGGATTTTTCCTTCAATCAGAGGAACCTGATCTCCATCCTCGTTTTTATAGCGGGAGTTTTCCAATACCATGGCCACCTTTCCATTCACGATATGAAGACTCTTTCCTTCAAAAGTTATAAGTTCGAGCGTAGTCCATCCTCCATCGGGAGTTTCAAAGTTGGAAGACCTAAGGCAGAAGACATCTCCACCACTTTGGAATGGGCGAAAAGGTTGAGTTATATCGGCTACAGGGCTCATTTTATCTCCTTCTGCTGGAAAAGAACGGATATCAATGCCCGAAGTGGCCTGACACCAGAAGTCACCCATGTGCCCTTCCATCACCTGAAATTCCTGGGAAAGCATCCAAGATCTCCAGTATTCTACGCCTGCTTCACCGATGGAATGATATAGAATACCTGAGTCCCTAAGCAAATCTTTTCGCGGTTCATATTTTTCAGTACCCCACTTAACTTGGAGTTTTAAGTGATAGTTCTTATATGACTTTCGGGTATAAATGCTTCCATAAATTTCTCCGCTCACCCGTAGAACCGGACCTTCTGGCTCTTCCAGAATTGTAAATACACCAAATTCATCTTTATTATAGCCAATAGGCGGGATATCCACACCGTTAGCATTTTTTGGTACTTTTCCATTATATCCAAGCTTGTGCCTGTAGCTAAGGTAATTTTCCCACTTTGTCAGTTCTGAATCTAAAAGTGACTCCCAATCGTCATTTATCTCCTTTGATGGTTGGACTGCAACAGTTAAAAAAGCTATTAGGGTAATTACAAAGAATTTCATACAGTCGTGTTTTATATTTCAATACTGTAAAATTAGACTCCGAGCTATCGAATTGAATTGTAAAAATCCATTATAAATAAGTACATTTCTAGAGAATTAATATCTGATTATCCGCGATTATGCCAGTTGCCTTAGTTTCTTCGCTTTGTCCGGCCGAAAGACCCGCCACAGCGAGGCAAGCCGAAGACGGGTGACCGAAGTGGCCTCAATTCTAGAGTTTACCATTCCCAGATGGTGCTTTTAAATCCCTGCTGGCAGAAAAGCAGATATACATAATTATTATTAAATGAAACGCTATTTATTACATACTCCATTTAACATTTACCATTTTGAAGCCAGTGAATGGCAGCATCCGCTCCACAATCACACATACTTTGAAGTTATTTTTATTCTTCAGGGGAGTGGAATCCATAACATCAACGGTAACTTCTTTGACTATGGACATGGGGATGTTTTTCTTCTAGGTCCAGAGGATTTTCATTCCTTTGATATCCGGGAATTAACCGAGTTTTGCTTTATTCGATTTAATGAACCTTTCAGTAGAGTACTTTCGGAAAGCGATGAATCCAAGTGGAAACCCATCATAGAAACTTTGCTTCATATCCCTTTGCAAAGCCGCGGGTCATTAGTAAAGGAAAAGCAAGATAAAACCAAGCTGCTAAACCTGCTTTCTGTCCTTGAATGTGAATATGAAAATAATCAATCCCCATATTATGAAATAGTTCGTGACAGCCTGATGCGCAGTATTTTGATTATCCTTGCTAGAAAACTAAGACAGTCCGACGAAGCTGGTCAGGTTACGTCCTATTCTGATTCGGTTGAGTCTATCCTATTGTATGTGAAGAAAAACATTTATTTCCCTTCACGACTAAGCATCGAAGAGTTGGCAGAGAAGTTTAATATGGCTCCAAATTACATCAGCATTTTTTTCAAGAAACAAGTCGGCGAATCGATCAAACAGTACATTACAAATTATAAATTCGGACTTATTGAAGCCAGACTTACCTATAGCAAACTTACCCTATCAGAAATTGCCCATGAGTTTAGTTTTACGGATGAAAGCCATTTTTGCAGGCAGTTCAAAAAATATTGTGGAGTTACTCCTTCGGAGTTTAGAAAGAGAAGTTAAGGCCTTTTCTTATCCCTATTGACATTTTATTACTCACCATGAAGGGGTAAAACTTTGAATAGCCATGGGTAGAACCCATGGTAAAAAAGATAAAAGGCCGCTTCCCTCCTGCCTGCAGATCATGTGGGAAACAGGAGCTATTGCAGAAGGATGGAAAAGAGTTCAGCGTAGGTCAATTGCCTGTAATTTCCCACTTGGCCTGAATGGATGAGGAAAAGTGTGTTTCTCTGATACTTTTGAAGAGCAAAAGTATCCAAAACTCTTTGCCCGAGTCTATGCTTCAAATCTACTAGTGGATCGGGGGAATCGAAGCGTTTGCAGACCGATTTGATTTTTGAGACTTGTCTGCGCCTAAAAAACCACATATTCTCAAGGGCATCTTCCTTCACACTAAGCCATGTGCTAAATTGTAGTGTCTTGTTTAGAGAGTAGAAACGGAAGGTCACTTAGCAACGTTCATCGGTTCGTTCAGCTTATGGCGAAGCTAGTAAAGTGAGTTCTCTGCGTAAAACTCTGTAACCACCGTGGTTAAATAAAAAAAACTCCCAAATTGGGAGCTTTTAATACTATATAAAGAACTTCAAGCGAATCACTTCCTGCTCTGAAAGGAATCGATAATGTCCTCGCTTCAAATCTTTTTTGTCCAATCCTGCATAGACCACACGATCAAGTGAAGTCACATCATACCCCAAATGGGCGAAGATTCTACGCACTATTCTGTTTCTTCCTATGTGAATCTCCAGACCAAGGATAGTGCGATCCAAAGACAATACCTGCATGTCATCTACATCCGCTTTTCCATCTTCCAACGTCAAGCCTTCAATAATATCTTCTTCGTCTTTCTTGGTCAATGGCTTATCTAAAGTCACCTGATATATCTTCTTAATCTCATTAGAAGGATGAGAAAGTTTAGCAGCTAATTCACCATCATTGGTGAACAACAGAAGCCCTGTGGTATTTCTATCCAATCTACCAACTGGGAAAATCCGCTCCTCGCAGGCATTCCCAACAAGATTCATCACCGTTTTACGATCCATAGGATCATCAGTAGTCGTGATGAAATCTTTTGGCTTGTTCAGTAATACATAAACTGGCTTCTCAGGATTGATTTTTCTACCCTGATATACTACCCGGTCAGTTTTCTTTACTTTGCGACCTAGCTCAGTACAAATCTCTCCATTCAACGTAACCAATCCTTGGCTAATCAATGAGTCGGCTTCCCTTCTGCTGCAAATTCCAGAATTGGCGATGTATTTATTCAAGCGAATAAGATTATCTTCAGTCTCCAATTTCTTCTTCTTTTGTGGAAGGCTGTCGAAGTTATAATCCGGTCTCTCAACGTTCGTGTCCTGATCTACGAAACGCTTTTTGCCAAATCCTCTTGCCTCTTTCTTATCTGACTTATAAGTGGGTTTGCCTTCTGCAAAAACCGGTTTTTGATCCTTGCCACGTCCTTTGTAAATAAGGCCGCCTGGCTTTTCAGAAGATTGTGGTTTTCCTGATTTAGTATCTCTGTTGTAAGGCTTTGGCCCTTCAGATTCCTCTTTTTTGGGGAAAAATTGCTTCTTGCCTGCACCCAAGTCCTTCTTATCAGAGAAGTCAGAACCCTGCTCTTTCTTGCTTCCAAATGGAGTTTTAGAACCAAATTTTTTCTCCCCTAGGTTTTTAAATCCTGCCTTTTTGTTTCTAGGCTTTTTGTTGAAGTCTGAAAAATCATCTTCGCTTTTGCTAAACGGCTTCTTTCCTGAGCCAAAGTTCGAAGAGCCTGAATCTTTGGATTTATTGAACCCTTCCGATTTTCCTTTGTATCCTCCTCTTTGTCCTGAATTAGAAGAGTTGAATTCCTTTTTTCCTTCGCCGAAAAACGGCTTTTTTGAATTGTTATCTTTCATAGATTTGCAGCATCACTGCTGGATTGATTGTAAATAAAATAAGCGCTTGGTTTTCAACCGCTTAATCGGGCTGCAAAGGTACAGCCTATCTAGAGATTTATAATCATCTCCCTCAAAAATTTTCCCAGCCTATGAGTTCTGATTTTTGTAAAAATATTCAGTTGCCTTTCGGACAGACCCCTCACTAAGCAATAATCGGCTGGCAGCCTCCTCATCCAGTCCGGTTGCCTCCATAATCATGTAGATGCCTCGTTGCACCAACTTAGTATTAGAAAGCTGCATATCCACCATTTTATTGCCTTTCACCCGTCCAAGCTTGATCATCACAGTTGTTGAGATCATATTGAGAATAAGCTTCTGCGCTGTGCCAGATTTCATCCTCGTGCTTCCAGTGATGAATTCTGGCCCTACCACTGCTTCTATTGGGTGATCCACTTCCTTAGAAAGTGGAGAGCCTGGATTGCAGGTAATGCTTCCCGTCAAAAGGCCGTTTGCTCGTGCTGCTTTCACACCGCCAATGACATAAGGAGTAGTCCCAGATGCAGCTATTCCTATTACTGAATCATTTTCATTGAAACCATACTCCAAAATATCATTCCAAGCTTGATCAGAATCATCTTCGGCATTTTCTACTGATTTTCTGATGGCTCTATCTCCTCCCGCGATAATTCCTAGCACCATATCAAAAGGGACCCCATAGGTCGGTGGGCATTCAGAAGCATCCAAAACACCAAGGCGGCCACTGGTACCTGCTCCGATATAAATCAATCGCCCACCTTGCTGTATCCTAGGCACGACGTGATCTATCAATTCACTGATGTTAGGAATTACTTGCTCTACAGCCAGCGGAACTCTCTTGTCCTCCTTATTGATATTATGGAGCAAATCCAACAAATCCATTTGCTCCAAATTGTCATAATGGGAGGTGCTTTCAGTTACTTTCATGTGATTATAATTGTTTTTTAAAGGTCACATGGAATCTCGCAAGGTAAATAATCATCCCTCTGTGTGTCGCCTACGACATGCTCGATTTCATGAGTTTATTGTTAGTTTTTTAATGGTCAGATAGCCTGTCTCACATGGTTGATAATCATACCTCCGTGTGAAGAATGCATGATGCTCGATTTCTTCTGTTCTTTTGGCTTGGCCCAAAAGAACCCTGCCTACCGGACAGGCAGGCAAAAAGCCAAGTCTCAGCAAAGCTTCTGCCGCACACACCAGCCGCCCGGCCCGCTGCTGCGACAGCCCAACGCGCCCTAACAACAAGCAAATGTGCTGATGCGGTGGATGCTGGGAAATAATCATCCCACTGCGTGACCCTATAATGCTTGATTTCATAGGGTCTCTTGGTGGTAAAGTGTCAAGCCTGCAATCGGACTTTCAATTATTAAGTTTACCTTAATTTGCACATCTGAGGCAGCTTTGCGAAGAATGTCGCTGTTGTAATAGGCGATAGAACCCACAAAATTCACACGCTTCTCAGTATAATCCCTATACTTCATCACATGCTGTTTGAAAAACTCCTGGAAGGAATTGTAGTAAAGCATATAGCAGTATGGATTGGATTTATGTTCAGTGATAAATCTACAAAAACTCGCCATATATCGATTAGGAAAAGGCTTCTGATATACGTGCTCCTGAATAACTGTATTAGTTAGATGAAAGTTATCGATCAGTTCTTGTTTGATCTCGTCAGGCATTTCATCATTGATAAAATCTTTCAAAAGCTTTCTGCCAACATAACCTCCACCACCTTCATCTCCGAAAATATAACCTGGTGCTGGGCGCCTATCCACTATTTGCTTGCCATCATAATCACAACTATTCGATCCCGTTCCCAAGATACAGGCAATTCCGGCTTGATGACCACATGTTGACCTTGCGGCTGCAATAAGGTCATGATCCACTGTGATTTTAGTCTTTGGGAAAACAGTTTTCAATGCAGTCGAAACTTCATTCTTGCGATCTGGAGTTGAGCAACCTGCCCCATAGAAAAATATTTCATCAATTTCACTCGCCAAATTAATCAGGAAATCACTCTGCATTTGTATAGCCATCTCCTCGGAGGTTTGATAATATGGATTAAACCCAATACCTCGGTGTTGGCTAATTTTACGATCGGAATGAATTACTCTCCAGTCCGTCTTGCTGGATCCACTGTCTGCGATTAAAATCATCTATGCTAATTGGCCAATGGCCTGAAATTTTTCAAATACTTTTTCCGTATGCGGAGCATCAGGTAGCTCTTCTGTCAAATCCTGCCCAGCCCAGTGCTCATAATGCATGCCTTTATTCCAAAGTCTTGAGCTTGTCACATCGTATATTACACCTTGATAGGCTATCCATATTTCAGGTTTATCCTGTCCATTTCGCAATGCAAGCTGTTGCTTAGTATATATCTTCATTAAAGAAGCTTGATTTGAGCATTAACCCAACGCTCAGGAATCTCTCCTTTTTGAGCCATCTGATAGTCCGCGTAGCTGCACGGAACTGTGCTTACTCTATCATACTTCTCAGTTTCATTATGTGGGATTTCCATCCACCATTTGCCACTTCTCTTACTTTTATAGAAAACAAGCGTATTTGGTTTGGTGTCCAATGAAACGGTGTACTTGGTGTAATCACTGCTTTTGAAGGAAAGACTGTCTTTACGGGAATAAAATCCTTCTAAGAAATACCAAATCATCACTGAAACTACCTTCGCAGTCTTATTTGCGGCATCGTCATAATATGGCTCATAGCCATAAATTCCGATAGAACTGAGTTTTTCATTCGTTCCGGCAAACCAGCAAATCTGGCAAGCTTCTTCCGCCGTCAACCCGAAAGGCTCAGCATTCACTGCTCCTGGAGCATCCGCAGACTGAATTGCGCATAAGTCAAAGCTCAGCAAATCTGCATTTCTAATCAATGGCTCAACTTCTTTAAACTCGCTCCTCAATTCTCCCAAACGTACATGCTCAAAATAAAGCTTCTCCACCACATTGATTAAGGATGGATCCACTAGAAAACTCTGATAAGCTAAATGTGCTGAGGAAAAGAGGAAATTAGGCTGATGAAGAATAATTTCCTGCGTATGCTGATCAGAAAGCGGTCCATCTTCTTCCATATCCAGTTTCGCATCTACGGTCAACAGACTAACTAGCTTCTTCATTTTCTGGTAAGACAAGTATTGCCCATAATCCAGATCGTGGGACCCTCCAAAATAGATAGGAAGAATCTGATGCTTCATCAGGAAGTCACCCACTTCCTGCATTCTTTGGTAGGTATCACTTAATTTATCTCCAGAAATCAAATCTCCCAAATCCGCTACTCTATAGGCACCAAACCCCTTTTTAAGATCATAAAGCTTCTCGCGAATTTCGCTACTTCCCCTATCTGCACTCTCAATTTTACCGAGGCCCCGGTTTTCCTTGATTCCGACCAAGGCAATTTGCACTCCTTTTAGATCGGGAAATTCCTCTCCGAAAAAGTGAATTTGCTTGAAGAATGAATTGTTTGGGTATTTTTTCTGCCAAAGGTACTCGGCTATAGGATCAAAGTAGGATTGGATATTCATAAGGGGTGATAGTCTTACGTAAAAATAATCAAAAAAGGGTTTAAACCCGAAATTTGCGTCAGACTTCCTATTGCGATCCAATTCCGATAACTATCGGGACGGGACAGGCTATAACAGATTCCAATGCAGAATTCGGGTTAAACAAAAAATCCCGCCTGAGCGGGATCTTTTTTTTTTATTAACCTCCGAAGTCATCAAATCGGATGTTTTCCTGAGGAATTCCCAGATCATCAAGCAACTTCAATACTGCTGAGTTCATCAAAGGAGGGCCACATAGGTAATATTCTACCTCATCTGGCTCAGGGTGATTTTTCAAATAATTATCGTACAATACTTGGTGAATGAATCCAACGTATCCGTCACCTTCATCGTCTGGAGATTTTTGGATTTTCCAGTTATCTTCAGGAAGAGGCTCGGAAAGACCGATATTGAACTTAAAGTTCGGGAATTCTTTCTCTATATCTCTGAATTGAGGCACGTAGAAAAGCTCCTTTTTAGATCTACCACCATACCAGTAAGAAACTTTTCTGCTAGTTTTCTCTGTGTGGAAAAGGTGAAAAATCTGTGCTCTCAATGGCGCCATACCTGCACCACCACCGATGTAAACCATCTCGCGCTGGGTAGGATTGATGTGGAATTCACCGTAAGGACCTGAAATAGTTACTTTATCACCAGGAACTCTAGAGAATACATACGAAGAACAAACACCAGGATTCACATCCATCCATTTGTTATTGGCTCTATCCCATGGCGGTGTAGCAATACGGATCGTGAGCATTACTATGTTACCTTCTGCTGGGTGATTGGCCATGGAGTAAGCTCTGAATAGCTCCTCGTCATTCTTCATAGTCAAGTCCCAAAGACCAAACTTATCCCAGTCACTTTGATACACGTCATCTGGGTGACCTAGATCAGGATGTGGTGTGATATCCATTCCTTTGAAGTTCACTGTGATTACAGGAACGTCAATTTGGATGTATCCACCAGCTTCAAAATCAAGAGTTTCCCCTTCAGGCAGTTTAACCTTGAATTCTTTGATGAACGTTGAAACGTTATAGTTAGAGATAACTTCACACTCCCACTTCTTGATACCGAAAATCTCTTCAGGTACCCGGATCTTCATGTCATTTTTCACTTTCACCTGACATGCTAGACGGACGTTACTTTGTTGCTCTGCTCTACTTAGATGGCCTACTTCGGTAGGAAGAACTTCTCCTCCACCTTCTTCGACCACGCATTTACACATAGCGCAAGTTCCGCCACCACCACACGCTGATGGAAGGAAGATTTTTTGCCCGCCAAGTGTAGAAAGCAGGGTTGTTCCCGCTGCTGTTACAATTGGAGAACTTTCGTCGCCATTGATAATAATGTTGACGTCTCCAGAATTGACTAGTTTAGACTGCGCAAAAAGGAGAATAAATACCAGTAGCAGTATAATTACTGTAAAAGCTACGATGGATGTAATAATTACTGAACCCATGAAATTTTGGTTTAATTTTTCTTATGGATTGGCCCAATACGGGAGCACAAATATATTTATTAATCACTAAAAGAGACCAAATCATTGTTCAAATTTGAACCGAATAATCAAAACCTTTTAGTAGTAACTCGATTAATTATTTAAAAGGTTTAGTAAGGTGGTCAACCGGCCCTTTAACTGACGACGATCAACGATGAAATCGAGGAATCCATGCTCCAATACAAATTCAGAACTTTGGAATCCTTTAGGCAAATCCTTACCAATGGTCTCACGAATTACTCTTGGACCAGCAAAACCAATCAATGCTTCTGGTTCTGCAATATTGAAATCCCCCAACATCGCGTATGATGCCGTAACTCCACCAGTAGTAGGATCGGTAAGCATCGATATGTAAGGAACCCCTGCTTGATCTAACAACGCAAGCTTAGCAGATGTTTTAGCCATTTGCATTAAAGAAAATCCAGCCTCCATCATTCGAGCTCCTCCAGATTTAGAAATCATCAGGAATGGAATTTTATTTTTTAGGGAGTGATCAATAGCTCTGGCGATTTTCTCACCTACTACTGAACCCATGGATCCCCCGATAAAATTAAAGTCCATACAAGCTATGACGATATCCAATCCGTTCATTTTTCCTACAGCAGATCTCACAGCGTCGTTTAACTCTGTTTTCTGGATTGTGGCTTCTATACGGGAAACATAAGGTTTGGTGTCAGTGAATTTCAAAGGATCACCAGATTTCATATTGGCATCCAGCTCTTTGAATTTGTTGTTGTCAAAAAGAATTTCGAAATATTCCTTCGAACCGATTTTCACATGAAAATCATCATCCGGGCAGACGTAAGCATTATTCTTGAGCTCTCGAGTATGGATGATATTTCCATTTGGAGTCTTAAACCAAAGGCCATCGGGTGCATCTTTCTTCTCAGCTGTAGATGTTTTGATGCCTTTGTCAGTTCTTTTAAACCAAGCCATATTGAGTTTTTAGATTGTTTTTTTGACGAGTCAAAGGTTACAAATTTAGTCGTTATATCCATTAAATAAAACCTCTTCAGAAATAGGCCCCGAAATCAATTCTGTAAAAGAAAACTAGCCAATGGGCAAAATCGCTTTTTAAGCGATGATTATTTAGCTTATTTTGAGTTCTATAAATAAGGATACAATAATTACTTAAGAATCATCTAATACCCAAATTTCCACTCATGAACCTCGCCGTTCTACTTCTTATTTCAGCAGTCATCTTATTCATCGCTTATAAAGTTTACGGTAAAATTGTATACCGAAAATTTGGCTTAAATGATAAAAATCCGGCACCATCACATACGCATAGAGATGGAATTGATTATGAGCCAAGTAAACCTATCGTAGTTCTAGGGCATCATTTCGCATCTATTGCAGGGGCTGGGCCGATAGTCGGGCCGATCATCGCCGTTACTTTCGGCTGGATTCCCGCAGTTATCTGGATTTTGGTGGGCGGGATATTTTTTGGAGCAGTACATGACCTAGGTAGTATGGCTACTTCTCTCAAAACTGACGGAAAATCAATCGGAGTAATTATACGAAATCAAATCGGGATGAAGGGAAAGCAGCTATTTGTCATCTTTAGCCTCTCCACGCTTATCCTTGTTATTGGTGTGTTTGCAGATATTATTGCCAAAACATTTGTCACAAATCCCGGTGTAGCGTCTGCATCCATTCTTTTTATTCTGCTGGCAATTGCATTTGGGATCGTGAATAAACTAGTGGGTAATAAAAAGACTGCATTCATAATCATCTCAGTAATTGGAGTGGTCTTGATGTACTTTTTTGTGTATTTAGGCATGAAGATGCCTTTTGTGCTTGATTATAAAATATGGGTTTTGGCACTTTTGGCTTATGCATTTCTTGCTTCAGTAACCCCGGTAAGCATGTTGCTTCAGCCTAGGGATTATCTTAATAGTTTTTTGCTTTACGGATTGATTATAGCGGCTGTCCTAGGTGTTTTAATTGCCAATCCAGAAATCCAGATGAGCAATGAAATCCATGTTTCCGATGAAAACTTGGGTTTTATTTTCCCAGTCTTATTTGTGACCATCGCCTGTGGAGCCATCAGTGGGTTTCACTCCCTCGTTGCGTCTGGCACTACTTCCAAACAATTGAATAAGGAATCAGATGCCAAATTGGTAGGGTTTGGGGGAATGCTGATTGAATCATTTCTAGCCATTATATCTGTAGGAGCAGTAGTCATTTTGTCTAGATCAGAATACATATCCCGTCTTTCAGGCGAAGGTCCGGTTGCTCTTTTCTCTACAGGTCTGGGAGGAATGATCGCCACGCTGGGGATTTCAGAAGAATTTGCTGTAGGCTTTGTAGCCTTGACGGTTTCAGCTTTTGCACTTACTACCTTGGACACTTGTACAAGATTGGCCAGATTTACTTTGCAAGAATATTTTGACGATGTACCTCAGGCGGCAGGTCAGTATTTGGCTAAAAATCGATATGTGTCCACAGGAATTGTGGTTGTTTTCTCTATTCTTCTGCTACTCTCTGGGGAATTCACGACACTCTGGCCAATTTTCGGTTCAGCTAATCAACTACTGGCAGCTCTTGCATTATTAACCATCGCAGTGTGGCTAATCAAGAAAAATATTAATGCACTCTTCGTGACCATTCCTATGTTTTTCATGTTCACCGTGACCCTTTCTTCATTGGGTTTGTTTGCCTGGAAAAACTTCCAAGATGAAGTCTATGTGCTTTCCATTATTGCAGCTCTGCTATTTATTTTAGCGATCTCCTTAATGATTTTGGCTTCGAAAAGCCTGAAAAAAGAAGTCAAAGAACCCGCAAAGGTTCTTTGACTTTTGAAAATCACTGGGCCTGGAATACCTCTTCCACTTTTATAGGACTTCTCAGAGAAAAGTGCAAAACTAATAAACAATGCCTTTCCTATATTCGAGCAGTCCGGTTATACCGGGGAGATGCTCTTTTAGTTTGATATAAGGCATGTTTAGCTTAGTTATATTTTTCTGTATTAGGCCTGAAAGTCCTCCAGCTATGCCAGAATTCTTGGTAAGCTTTGAGGCGTTTCAGATCTGATTGGTTTGGATCAGGAGATTTCCCGATAAAGGAATAAGCAACAGAATCCAGATAAAGTGTATCTCCTGTCCAGATGTGTGACCTTGTTGAGGACGGAATCTCGTAAACTGCAAAACTCTGGGTATCCTTGTTTAAAAGGAGCACAATGTCCTTTTCACCGACGTGATCACGGATAGATTCAGTCTCTTTGAGTGTGTTCCAGTCATAGGCTTTGGCTCTATCACCAACTTCCACTCCTATTACCCAGGATTTTTCATTCCAAGAAAAAGGATCTGTGCCTGTGAGTTTGCTTTCGCTTTTACCTTTTTCAAATTTGCCCAATGAGTCATATTTCGAAATGAAATTTGGATCCTCAGCCATAATTCCCCCTTGTGGAAAGGCTTTGAAAAAAGCTCCGGCAGTCAACTGAGTGGATTCAATTTCATCCAGTTTTTTACCTTTTAACTCACCTGTAATTGCTTCTCCTGTGGCTTGTTGCCACCAACTTCCTGTCTCCGAATCTTCAAACATAGCATTGAAATAATCCATTCCTACCAAACGGAATTCTTCGGCCTTTCCATTTACAAACGGAGAATAAACCCGTCCTGTACGACATACAGAGCAGTAGGTTACCATCACAGGATTACCTGCTAGGGTATCTCTCACCTGATGATGATAGACTATGTAGCGGATGGGGTAGGCTTTGGCTTCTTCTCCATTTTGAATGGCAATAACCAGAGTGCTGTCGTTACCTTCAAAAGAATCCCGGTTGTGAAAACTGAGCTCTTTGGGTTCTTCAAACATGGCATCAGCTGCCATTTTGAAATTGAAAATACCGATAAGCCCAACAGTGAGTAACAGACAAAGGAAAGGAATCCATTTTTTTGAACCGGAAATGGCTGGTTTGAGGCCAATGACTATCAAAATCAAAGCGACAACCCAGAACGCTACTTTATTGCGATGCAGGAAGTAGGCAAAATCAATAGTATTCCATTGCTGACTGCCTGGCAAAGGCATAATGAAGTAAATTCTCAGAAATTCAAACAGCAACAAAAAACCTAAGCCACAGTAAAACAGGATTTTCATATGACAATTCGTTCAACGGAATATGATATATTGCTTACTACCCAGATGAACCCAATATTCCATCTGTAGCATGGAAAATTCATACATTTGAATTGGCTATCGGGAAAAAAGAGATAAGCCCAAATGCATTGATACAAGTGGGCTTATCCAGAATTATAGGGAATTAAATACCTCTTTTGCTTTTTTAGGAATTCTCAAAGCAACTGTGAAATTGATAAGGTAATCGGCAAATGCCGCATCACCATGAACCACATCATCTGGAGTAGAATTCTCGATATCTGTCACACTTTGCGTTCTGTTTCTAATCAATGCAATAGGCACATTAAGCGTTCCTGTCACATTTCCCAACATATAGCTGATGCCTGGCTCTACAGAAATAATATAGCCCGGTCTTCTGAAGCCCTCACTACCTCCAAAGGCATCACGTACTGGAATTCCCTCAATTCTTCCTCCAAGAGAAGCTCCCAGACCATGCACTTTTTCAAATGACTTGAACACACCAGTTCTAACCGCAAATTGATCCGGAACACTCATAATAGCTTCATTTTCACGTCTTCTGTTAGTGACAGTTCCATTGGTTTCCTTCGGATTGAACATATAAAATCCATCGTAATACCAGAAGAAAGTTCCGCCTACATTCCAAAGTCCTTGGAAGTCCACTATCAGTCCAGTGCCACCATCACCCAATTGAATAGATTGATCTACAGTCATTTCAGTAGGTGTTGCTTCGTCTCCTCTGTAGAAGGTACTTGTGGCGGCATAATCACCAGTTGGGAATTTGATTCCAAGCCCAATTGCTGTATTCCCTTTTTTGGCTTTTTCGCCAGAGAGCAGCCAGTACCCTGCACCTATTCTCATATCTCCGAATCCTTTGGAATAAGTAGTATGTCTATCAGTTCGATTATGTTCATACAGGGAGCTGCGCTCGTTATATTGAAAAGGAAGAGATACGATCCCGTAAAGCCTTTCGGAAAAAGCATAACTGATATTGATGTCTAGCCCATGTTGATAGTTGATCACTTCGGTTCCATCCTCGATGCGGTTGGGTTCTTCGTGGGTACCTCTGAAGTGCCTGAATGATTTGAAATAGCGGTAGTTGGCACTGACGTTCCATTCACCCTTATTGAGGATATTTCCCTGACCCACTGCATTGCCGAGCCCAGAGAATTGCCGGATGGCAACACATCCCTGAGCGTATGAATTTAAATAAGCTAAAGACAATGCGATAGCCAATACTATTATTTTGGTATAATTTTTCATCTGTTTATATTTTTAGTTTCAATGCTCGATTTCATGAGTTTGTTGTTAAATAATCAATTATCTGCGCCGTCAGTTTTGGCGACATCAATTGTGTATTGTGCTACATTTCTGCCCTGAGTAGTGCCTACTGTAGCATCAAAAGTCCAGTGAATACCTCCGTAAACCCTAGATATTGCGGCTTCTTCCGCCCACTCTTGGAACATATTTCCCTCCTGAGGAAATAGATAGGTCAATACTTCAGCAGCTGCAGCGGAAAATACAGAATGGCCAGAGGTATAGCTTGGGAAATTCGGTGTACCCGCAATAGTCTCAAAACCCTTGATCAACTGGATAGGCCTAGGATAATAGTAATAGTACTTGGCATCCCAGCAGCTGATTCCTCCGTCCATGATCGCCATATTCATATAGGCAAAGGCCCGGGCGGTACGGATAGAGTTAAGCTTGTATTTAAGGATATATTCACCCGCTATGTCATTCCAATGCCCGGGAGGCGTATAAGTATTGAGGCCATCTTGCCAGAAATTGGCTATCCTCCTACGCTCTTGTGTGACATTATCAGCATAATCCTGCAACATCTTTACGTCCTTCTCAAAAGCTTCAGATCCAGGAGCCGGTGGAACCTCAGGCCTGGTATCTTCTACATTTTGGATGCTCCACATTTTCACTTTACCAAATAAAGGTGTCAATCCAACTGGACGAGCAGGACTTTCCAAGTTTTCCCATTGCCAGCCAAATCTCTCAAATGCTGCTGCTCTAAGGGAATCGGAAACTGTCTTTGGTGCCTGTGCATTTTTCATTCCATCATTAGATGCTCTCGCAAGTGCGATAGTGCCGATCTCCTCTCCTATTTTCTTTCCTGCTTCCAAATCACTTGGCACATTTTCTCCCGCCAAAATCAAGCTTTCCAAATGCTGCTGCTCTAATTGCTGCAAATATTCAGCTTCTAAAGGAAACATGGCAGTCAAGATTTTCCTGGAAACTGTTGCCAAAACTGCTCCTTCCGAAGGATATGAAGGCAAATTATTGGAAACATACGCATGAGGGATATCCGCATCTACCTCGTAAGGGGCAGGTCTTTTATAAAGAAATTTGTAGTGCCATGCAGAAATCAATCCATCGTATTGTGCTACAGAAAGATATGCCAAAGCCCTGCTCGCATAGGGAGGATGTGCAAATGGGAAAGCAGGAGGACCTGCCGGATTAGCCGGATTAGGAAGCGTGTAGGATTCATCTACATTTGGTCCTGGTATCAAATTGTACTTGGCAATAAGCCCCAGTGCAACTTCGTTCCATCGAAGGACAGCATTATTGGTCCAATGATCCACATTTTCCCTTTCATCACTGGACATGGATGCAATTCTCGATTTCACCCCTTCCACTTCTGCCAAAAACTGCGTGGAATTCTCAGGGGTAGGTTCATCCACAGAAATATCACTTCCAGAGGCAATCAGAATCGGTTTCCAAGTACCAGCTTCCTGATCAATCCCTGAAAACTCATAGCTCTCAAATTCCAATTCTGTATTTAAATCCATGTTGCATCCCGTCACAGTGACCAGAGTAACAAGTACTATTATTGTTAGTTGAAGTATTTTCATGCGATCAATTTTTAGGAGAGAAAAGGCCAAATTGATAGGTAACTCCAGCACTGAATACTGACAATTCAGGTGCATTGCGGCCGTTAATTACCCTACTGTAGGATGCTACCAATCCGAGTCCTTTTGGATTATTTAAGAAATACTGCGCAAATGCCCCTATCCTGTCCATATTTACTTTATTGGTAGGCTGAGGTGCATTGTAAGCTCGAATATCATCACCGGAAGTAGAAATGGAGGAGTTGTAGCTCAATTCTGCTCTAAGGGATTTATTCATAAACCACTTACCTACCACGGCTTCATAAGTCCATGCACTTGGAACATCCATCCATGAGGTGAAATAGCTGCCATCATTGTAATAATACTCGCGTTCAGCTTCTGTGTAGCCTTTCCAGATGTAGCCCCCGTTTCCTCTCAGGTATAATCCGGAATTCCACTCATATTCCACCAAAGCGCGCCATGCTAGCTGAGGTGCTCCTATTCCCAAACTGTAAGGTTGGTAATCAGACAGGTAATTGGAAACGGGCGAAGAAAATACCACAGAACCGAATGCGGTCCACTCCCCTTTTTCACCATTTTTGCGTAAGGCTTCATACTTAAGCCCTAGAGTCAGATCCTGAATTCCAGAAGTTCCAGCAAACTTGCCACCATTTGGTGTAGTAGAATTGGTACTCACATAGGGCAGACCCACATATGCATCCAAACGCTTGGTAATTCCATAAGCTGCCATCACCATAGCAGTTTTTCGCTGCACCTTGGCAATCGTTCCGTTTTTGCGAAGGGTTTCTCCCTCCCAATAATGATCAAACTGTCCATACTCGAAATTGAGCAGGAAGCAAATATCACCCTTTGGCATCATCAACCCATCAGTAGGGGTTTGTGCCATGGATAAATAAGACAGCCCCAATCCTCCGAATAGGAGAATCAGCGTCCTGAAATAATTTTTCATGTGTTATAATTGATTTTTGAATGGCCACCCCGATTGCTCGGGGCAGGCTATGGAATCTCGCAGGTCTTCTAGACATCCCTCTGTGAGACGCTTAAGTCATGCTCGATTTCATAAAATGTCTTTTTGATTCTGTATAAGTAAGAATGTGTACTGTTCTCCCTCTTTGAAACGGGGGACAAGAGACACATTTCATCTAGCACTCATAGAATAGAAATTCCATAAGTGTAAATGCTAATAAAATAGAATCAAGAAAACTGAGGCGGGGGGGATTCTATACCTTCAGCAGGATTTATGTACTGAAAAAAAACATAGCCTATAGTGTAATCAATAGGTGCTTGTGAGTAAGCCTTGAATAAAAATGGATTTGGCTGGATATAATCTTTTACAAAAAACTTAACCGTAATACTACTGTTATGATCTTGAGGTAATTCATCCTCTGTAATCACAGAAATCCATTTCTTCACCGTGTTGTCTAAAACTCGACGCTTAGCATCAGGCAATACAATCAGCTGTAGGGTATCATTTTGATAACGTTGCTTAATTGCCCTGTAATATTTTCCATTCTTTTCGTAAGGAGTATTGGTAGTCTGGAATTCCTCTTGGTTGGCCATATATGGCATAGAAAGGGGGATTTCAATTAGCCTCTCATCTGCTTCTAATGAACTTTCACTATAAATCAAATCCTCCCACTTACTCTCCAGATGCTGGTCATAGGAGAAATAGAATGCATAGTAGCCAAAATGGTACATGACAAAACATGCTAAAAGTAATATGGAAAGGGCTTTTTTCAATTCTAGGTTTATTACAGGTCGAAAAGTATTAAAATTCAATTTGTAAAACCAACTCTTTCTTGAATTAATTGTGTATATATTTCCTCAAATACTACTAAATCAAAATCATTCTTTAAAAAACTCCCCTAACTAAAATAATATTCTGACAAGGTCAAAACACACAAAAGGATAAGAACGGCAATTCCATACGTTTTTAGGACTTTACGACGATTCATCCTATCCATAAACCAAAGTACTAATACTGGACGGATTAATCCTGCAACAAGACTGACTACGCAGAAATAGAACAGAAACCAAATGAGGATTAGCATAGCTGACATCATTTGGTAAAACTAAAAAAGGAACAGCAATGCTGTCCCTTTTCATCTATATATCTAAGCGAAAATTACTTCTTACGCTTGATCTCCTTCATTTCATAACCTTCAATTGTATCCTCGATCTCGATATTATTGAAGCCCTTAATTGAGATACCACATTCATAACCGGCTTTCACCTCAGCTACATCGTCTTTGAATCGCTTCAATTGATCGATTTCGCCCTCGTGGATTACGATGCCATCCCGGATTACGCGGATTTTATTCTTTCTGGTGATGAAACCATCTGTAACATACGAACCTGCAACAGTTCCGATCTTTGTGATTTTGAAAACTTCACGAACTTGGATATTACCAGTAATTATTTCTTCAAATGTAGGTTCTAGCATTCCCTCGATCGCATCCTTGATTTGGTTGATCGCATCGTAGATGATAGAGTAATGTCTGATTTCGATTTCTTCCTGCTCTGCCAATTTCTTAGCATTAGGAGAAGGTCTTACCTGGAATCCTAGGATAATCGCATCAGAAGCAGAAGCTAGCAATACATCAGATTCAGAGATCTGACCCACGCCTTTGTGAATAATGCTCACTTTCACTTCATCCTTAGAAAGTTTCAATAGTGAATCAGAAAGTGCTTCTACTGATCCATCCACGTCACCTTTGATGATGATATTAAGTTCTTTGAAAGAACCGATTGCCAGACGGCGACCGATCTCATCCAATGTAATATGCTTCTTAGTTCTTAAGCTTTGCTCTCTTTGGATTTGCTCTCTTGAGTTAGCAATATCTCTAGCTTCACGCTCTGTATCGTAAACCTTGATGATATCACCTGCCTGTGGAGCTCCTCCAAGACCTAGCACCTGAACGGGAGTAGATGGTCCAGCTTCTTTCAGTTTTTTGCCTTTATGATCAAACATCGCTTTCACACGACCATGATGCTGTCCGGCAAGAATAATATCTCCAATTCTCAAGGTACCTGCCTGAACCATAATGGTAGAGACATAACCACGTCCTTTATCCAAGGAAGCTTCGATGACTGTACCCGCAGCGTTTTTGTCAGGATTGGCAGTAAGCTCTAATACTTCAGATTCTAAAAGTACTTTTTCCAAGAGCTCATCTACACCTTCACCAGTCTTAGCGGAGATATCTTGAGATTGATATTTACCACCCCACTCTTCTATCAAGAGGTTCATATTTGCAAGTTCCTCTTTGATCTTGGCAGGGTTAGCATTTGGTCTATCAATTTTATTGATAGCGAAAATCATTGGTACACCAGCAACTTGTGCGTGGTTGATTGCTTCCTTAGTCTGAGGCATGATGCTATCATCAGCCGCAATTACGATAATCGCCACATCGGTGATTTTCGCACCTCGGGCTCGCATTGCTGTAAATGCTTCGTGACCAGGTGTGTCAAGGAATGCAATCTTATGACCTGTTTTGGTCATTACATCATAAGCACCGATGTGCTGAGTGATTCCTCCAGCCTCATCTGCAGTCACTTTGGCTGTACGGATGTAATCGAGCAGGGAAGTTTTACCGTGATCGACGTGTCCCATTATAGTTACAATCGGGGCTCTTTCCAGTAATTCTTCTGGAGAATCCGCTGCTTCCACTTCGATCTCATCTTCGATAGATTTGGTGAATTCTACTTCATACCCAAATTCATCTGCGATGATAGTAATGGCTTCAGCATCCAATCGCTGGTTGATAGAAACAAACATTCCCAATGACATACAAGCTGAAATAATCTGATTCACTGATAAGTCCATCAATGCAGCCAAGTCATTTGCAGAAATAAATTCTGTAACCTTTAAGATTTTAACCTCTTCCGTTTCAAAATCTACATCTCTTTCTCTTTCAGCCTTCTTGTCTCTACGACTCTTGCCTTTTCCTCCACCAGCGCTCTTACCCTGAAGACGGGCTAAAGTTTGCTTGATTTGATCTTGTATTTCCTTTTGGGTAGGTTCAGCCTTCTGAGCTCGGACAGGAGCACCACTTCTTGGTGCATTTCCACCTGGGCGATTGCCACCACCCTGATTAGGTCGCCCACTTGGGCCACCACCTGGACGATTACCTTGGCCTGGTCCTCCTGGCTTGTCAATACGCTTACGAGGTCGTTTTTTATCTCTACCTCTTTCATCAGAAGAAGCCACTGGCCCTCCTTTTTTCTTAGGTCGATCTGCCGGAAGTTCTATTTTACCTAATACCGTGAGCCCTTTAAGAGAATCTGCTTTTGCAGAAATCACTTGATCCTTAACAACTGGTGGTACAGGTGGACTCGGCTGCTGTGGGGTGGGCTTTGGCTGTTCCTTCTTCACCTGA
The DNA here is from genome assembly GCF_035156405.1 of Algoriphagus aurantiacus. NCBI lineage: Bacteria > Pseudomonadati > Bacteroidota > Cytophagia > Cytophagales > Cyclobacteriaceae > Algoriphagus > Algoriphagus aurantiacus. The sequence goes on from NZ_JAXRUT010000011.1 coordinate 131,895, forward strand.
GGTGCTAGCGGAGCAGTTGGCTTTTTATCTTCCTGAGCTGGTCTTGGCTGAGGCTTATTATGTTGCTGAGCAGGCTGAGGCCTCTTAGGGTCTCCATGCTTTTGACCGTACTTGTTTTGGCCATGCTGTTGCTTATGCCTAGGCACAGGACTAGTATTCTTGCTCAGGTCAATTTTACCCAAAACTTTTATACCCTCTAATTTTGGGGGATCGGAAGAAATTTTCTCCGGATCGGCAGGCGGAGTAGGTGCAGAAGATGGCGCTGGCTTTGGCTCCTCGGCTGCTTTTGGAGCAGGCTCGGGAGTTGGTGCAGGGGCAGGTGCAGGTGCGGCAGGCTTTGGCTCTTCCTGCGCTTTGGGCGCAGGAGTAGGAGCCGGCTTTGGCACTGGTGCTGGCTTTGGCTCCTCTTTTGGAGTTTCTGGCTCCATTGAGATAGGCTCATGGCGCTTACCTATAGAGAGGTGCGATGCCTCCTCTTTATCTAGAGCAGAAGATTTGAACTCCTTATTCAACATCTCAACTTGATTCATGTTGATTTTTGAATTCGGATTATTCTCCACCTCATAGCCCTTTTTAGCCAGGGATTCAACTATGGTTGCCGTACCCACGTTGAGTTTTCTGGCTATTTGGCCTAAACGCATCATTTTTTCTTCTGACATAAGCAAAAACTTCTTTCGAAATCTTAAATAATTAGGGTATTACACGGGGGTTATTTCCCGTTTTATTGATCAAATTCTTGTCCGAGTATCCTGAATATCTCATCGACAGTTTCTTCTTCAAGCTCTGTTCTTCGAGTCAGGTCCTCTTTAGTCAAGCTCAATACGCTTTTCGCAGTATCCAAACCTGTCTTTTTTAATTCGTCGATGATCCAGCCGTCGATTTCATCAACAAACTCCATCAAATCGACATCTTCTTCTTCGTATTCGTTCAACTCACGGAATACGTCGATTTCATAACCCACCAATCTACTGGCAAGTTTGATATTATAGCCACCCTTACCGATAGCCAGAGATACCTGGTCCGGCTTAAGGAATACGGATAATCTTTTTGTTTCTTCATTCGCAGTGATCGAAGAAACCTTAGCTGGACTCAATGCCCGAGTGACATATAAGTCCAAATTCTCTGTGTAATTGATTACATCAATATTTTCATTCTGCAATTCTCTTACCACTGCGTGGATTCTAGATCCTTTCATTCCTACACAAGCGCCAACTGGGTCAATACGGTCATCGTAAGATTCCACAGCAACTTTAGCTCTTTCGCCAGGCTCTCTTACAATCTTAATGATTGTAATCAATCCATCGTAAACTTCAGGAACTTCATTCTCAAATAAGCGCTCCAAGAAAACCGGAGAAGTCCTGGAAAGGATAATCTTTGGGTTACCATTGGACATATCCACTCGGTGAACAATCGCCTTCACGGTATCGCCTTTTCTGAAGCGGTCTTTCGAAATCTGCTCTGCTTTGGGCAAGATCAGTTCGTTGCCGTCTCCATCCATCAAAAGGATCTCTCTCCCAAGAATCTGGTAAACTTCAGCACTTACGATTTCACCTACTAGCTCCTCATACTTATTATACAGGAGGTCCTTTTCAAGATCCTTGATTCTCTGGATCAATGTCTGACGAGCCATCTGCACAGCACGTCTACCAAAAGCTTCTAATTCAATTTTCTCGTAAACTTCTTCTCCTATCTCAAAATCAGGCTCGATTTTACGGGCTTCCGTAAAGCTGATTTTATCTAAATCCCAAATATCCTCAGAATTGTCGTCAACAATTTCGCGGATACGGAATATCTCAAGGTCACCTTGATCAGCATTAATGGTCACATCGAAGTTTTCATCAGTTTCAAACTTCTTGCGGATCATCGCTCTGAACACATCTTCTAAGATACGGATCATTGTAGGTCGATCCACATTTTTAGATCTCGCAAATTCAGCGAAGGATTCTATTAAGACTTTGGCATCCATTTGATTTATTTAAAAGATACTTGTACAATTGATTTCTTCATCTCTTCGAAAGGAAGAGAAACTTCCTCCTCTGTGGCTTTTTTGCCTTTTCCCTTTTTCACCAGTAGTTTCACACCAGTTTCTGATACTTCCAGAAGTTTACCTTGAATTTCTTCTCCAGAGGTCAAAGAAATCATTAGCTCCCTGTTGATATTTTTCTGAAATTGTCTTCTACTACTCAAAGGAAAATCTAACCCAGGGGAAGAAACCTCCAGAATATAAGCTTCAGGCATCATGTCTTTTGCCTCAAGTTCTTCCGAAACCGCCCTGCTTAGCTTTGCGCAAGCCTGGATAGTCACACCTTCATCTGCGTCCAAAAGGATATTGAGAAGCTTTTTGCCCGATTTCTCAGATAATTTCACTTCTACAACGAAATGATTTTCATCTGGAAGATGCTTCTCAACGATCTCTTCGATAGCTTGTTTCAATTCAGTCATAGTATGCATAATGAAAGAGGGGACATATGGTGTCCCCTCCAGAAACTTTCGAATACGACGCAAAGGTAAAATAATTTTACAGTAAAAACAATGAGGATGAAAAATCATGAGATAGGGATAATCAGGTTTTTTCTGACAAAAAACTTCAACAAACTAAAGCTGCCTGAGAATCATTTAATTTTGTTACCAAAAAATATCCCGATTCTATCAAATTTGTCCCATTAAGATAATAATTTTGCCGACCCCCGTTTAATATGAAACCTTAGCGTAGTATATTAAACTCTCAACTCCAGTAAATACAATCAATACCTAAAAATGGGATTATTTGACTTTTTCTCTAGTGATATTGCAATCGACCTCGGTACCGCAAACACCTTGATCATTCATAAAGATAAAATTGTAGTAGACGAACCTTCAATCATCGCAATCGACAAAACCACCAATCGTGTATTGGCGGTAGGACGTGAAGCGATGAACATGCATGAGAAAACACATGAAAACATAAAAACTATCCGTCCATTGAAAGATGGGGTAATCGCCGATTTCTATGCCGCAGAGCAAATGATCAGAGGTTTGATCAAAATGATCCCGGGACAGAAGAAAGGTTTATTCCCGCAGTCCCACCGCATGGTGATCTGTATTCCTTCTGGAATTACCGAGGTAGAAAAACGAGCGGTACGTGACTCTGCCGAGCATGCTGGCGCCAAAGAAGTGTATATGATTTTTGAACCAATTGCTGCGGCCATTGGTATCGGGATCGACATCGAAAAGCCAATGGGATCCATGATCGTGGATATTGGAGGTGGTACTACCGAGATTGCGTTAATCGCTCTATCAGGTATTGTCGCAGATCAGTCTATTCGTGTAGCAGGTGATACTTTTACCAAAGATATTCTAGACTATATGCGTCGTCAGCACAACTTGCTGATCGGTGAGCGTTCTGCCGAAAAAGTGAAAATTGCGATTGGTTCGGCTTTGACAGAGCTCGATGATCCACCAGAAGATTACGAAATCAGAGGTCGTGACTTGATGACAGGTATTCCTAAGGTGATCAAAGTTTCTTATTCTGAAATTGCTTTCTCCTTGGACAAATCAGTTTCCAAAATAGAAGAAGCCGTATTGAAAGCTTTGGAGATTTCTCCACCAGAACTCTCTGCGGATATCTACGACAACGGTATTCACCTTACAGGTGGTGGAGCTTTGCTGAAAGGCCTTGACAAAAGACTACATCAGAAAACCAAACTTCCTATCCACATTGCAGAAGATCCGCTGAGGGCTGTAGTGAGAGGAACAGGTACTGCCTTGAAAAACGTACAAAATTTCCGAACCGTATTGATGACATAAACCCCGAATGCTACGCATCCTTCAATTCCTTTATAGTTTAAGGTCTTTTCTCTTATTTGTTTTGCTTGAAGTAGTGGCAATAGGATTAATTGTCTCCAATAATTCACCTCAGGGTGCAGCTTTCTTCAATAGTTCAAATGCATTAACCGGATCTGTACTTAAGACCCGCTCAGATGTAGTGGATTTCTTTTCCCTAGCGGAAGATAACGAAGCACTCCTTAGTCAAAATGCAGGATTGCTTGAGCAACTTAAAACAATGAATGCTATTCCCGATAGTATGACTATCGAATTGGATTCTGCAATGGAGAATCAGTTTAATTTCAGAGGCGCTCGAATCATTAGCAATTCTCTTCGGTTTTCAGAAAATCATATTACCCTTAATAAAGGGTCTAAAAATGGTGTAAAACCGGGAATGGGTGTTTTTAACGAACAAGGAGTCATTGGGAGAGTGAAGGCTGTATCTAAAAACTATTCAGTAGCCTTCTCCTTGCTAAACACACAATTGACGATTTCTTCCAAAATCAAAACCAATGATTCGTTTGGATCCATTAAATGGGATGGAAAGGACTCAAAGAAAACCAAGCTTCTCTATGTTCCCCGTCACGTAACAGCTAGCCCTGGAGACACTGTAGTCACCACTGGATACAGTGCTGTTTTTCCGGAAGGAATTATAGTAGGTATTATCGAAAGCGTAGATCAAGGTGAAGACCCAAACTATTTAGACATTGTATTAAACCTTAGCGTAGATTTCAGCAAGGCTCACTATGTGTATTTGGTAGAAAATACTCAATTAGAAGAGCTTGACTCTCTTAACAAGCAATCAGCTATAGACAATGAATTTTAGAAACCTGATCACAACTGTCTTCCTGGTGATTAGTCTATGTGTCGTGCAGATTTTGCTACTGAAAAACGTAGCGCTGTTTGGTGTGGCTTTTTGCTTCATTTATTTATTGGCTATTTTGACCTTCCCGATTAATATGCGAAGCTTTTCGTTGATCTTAATCAGTTTTGGACTTGGCTTGTTAATCGATGTCTTTTACGATACCCTTGGTCTTCATGCAGCAGCAGCCACGCTTCTAGCTTTTCTTCGCCCCTATTGGCTAAAAGCAATTAGTCCCAATGGGGGATACGACGAGAACAATAACCCTACGCTTCCAGAAATGGGAATTGGCTGGTATGTCAGCTACTCATTACCTTTAGTTTTTGCTTTTTCACTGATGTTTTTCATTGCCGATCAGTGGGGAACAGGGGGATTGTTTGGTGTGCTAAACAAAAGCCTTTTCTCCTCGATATTTACAGTCATTTTGGCTATAATTGTACAACTACTGTTCTTCAAACGTAGGAGAGGAATCTGATGAACGACCAAAGGCCCGTAGTAATAATTATCTTTGTTTTCTTGATAGGTTTGGTGCTTTTGACCAAACTATTTATGATACAAGTGATGGACGACAGCTTTATTAGAAAAGCTGAACGAAATGCTATTCAACGAGTAGTAGATCACCCCTATCGTGGATTAGTTTACGACCGAAAGGGAAAGCTGCTAGTGTACAACAATCCCATTTTTGATTTGATGATTGTTCCAAAGGAATTTGAAGTGGGTGATACTACCCGTTTCTTAGAACTTTTTGGGATTACCAAAGATCACTTGATCGAGTCGTATCAAGCTGCGCGAAAATATTCCTCCGTAAAGCCATCCACCTTTATCAAGCAAATATCTACCAATGAATTTGCTAGAATCCAAGACTTCCTAATCGATTACCCAGGTCTATTTATCATGACTCGGTCTGTGCGCTCTTATCCTAATCCTATCGCTTCTCATGCTTTGGGTTACATCGGCGAGATTAGCGGAAGACAGCTGGGGCGTGACAGTTCAGGGTATTATGTGCAGGGCGATTATGTAGGTCTGAGTGGAATGGAACGCTTCTATGAGGATGAACTTAGAGGCGAAAAAGGAGTGAAATACAAAATGGTCAACGTACGTGGAGTGGACAAAGGCCCCTTCAAAGACGGTGAATACGATACCGCATCTATAGCAGGACATAACATCAACTCCTCCATAGATATGGAGCTTCAAATGTATGGGGAAAAGCTGATGATGGGAAAGACTGGATCTGTGGTAGCCATTGAGCCAAAAACCGGCGAAATACTCTCCATGATCTCCGCTCCCTTTTATGATCCGAATAGTCTTACCGGTTCAGATTTCGGCAAAAGCTACTCTGCTCTAAATGCATTGGATACAAAACCTCTTTTCAATCGGCCGATAATGGCTACCTATCCTCCGGGGTCGATTTTCAAGATCGTACAAAGTCTGATCGGTCTGCAAGAAGGTGTTTTGACTCCTGAAACTACTTTTGCCTGCAATAGGTCTTTAGTTGCATGTCACAATCACCCTTCACCGGTCAACTTATTTGGAGCTATTCGAAACTCTTGTAATCCTTACTATCATCAGGCTTTCCGCCAAATCATCAATCAGGAAGTTTCCAGTAACACCTATAAGGACACTGAGATTGGGCTAGATGTTTGGCGTGAGCATGTAATGAAATTTGGACTAGGTGGAACGTTGGGAGTTGACATGCCAAATGAAAAGAAAGGCCTGGTTCCGAATAGTGGTTACTATGATCATTATTATGGAAATGGCCGATGGAAATATTCCACCATCTACTCTCTATCAATTGGTCAGGGAGAATTATTGGTTACTCCACTTCAGATGGCAAACCTTGCGGCTATCTTCGCAAACAAAGGGTATTACTACACACCACATTTGGTAAGGGCTATAGACGGCGACAAGAATCAAATCCCTCAAGAATACCTCACTAAACACGAAGTAGGTGTAGATGCCTATCACTTTGATATGGTGCAGGATGCAATGGTACAAGCACTATATGGTACAGCCCAGCGTGCGCTCATGAAAGACATCCAAATCGCAGGAAAAACTGGAACTGCACAAAACCCTCATGGGGAGGATCACTCTGTGTTCATTGCTTTTGCACCAAAAGACAATCCTCAAATAGCCATTGCAGTCTATGTGGAAAATGCAGGCTGGGGTGGTCGAGCTGCTGCGAGTACAGCTTCTCTTATGATCGAAAAATACCTTAAAGACAGTATCTCCAGACCTGATCTTGAACAATACGTTATAGCTGGAAATTTTATTTATTAATGCGCGAATCAGATATCAACATTAATCGGGTGGATTGGATCACCGTTATGATCTATTTCGCATTGGTAATGCTAGGTTGGTTCAACATCTATGCAGCGGTTTATGATGGGCAGGTTGACAAAAGCATTTTTGATTTCTCCATCAATTCTGGAAAGCAACTTGTCTGGATAGGTACGGCTATAGCGATCATCATTATAATCATGGCTGCAGATTATCGGCTCTTCGAAAATCTAGCCATCCCTATATATATTGTATTCCTTGTATTGTTGCTTCTTACTCCTTTTCTGGGAAAAGAAGTAAACGGGCAAGTGCTTACCATTGGAGTTGGTTCTTTCCGCATCCAAGCAGGAGAGTTTGCCAAGTTTGCCACAGCTTTAGCATTGGCCAAGTTTATGGAGAGACCGACTTTTGACCTCTCCAAACCCCAACATCAACTACGAGCATTTGCTGTGCTCTTATTACCAATAGTGCTGATCATTCTTCAGCCGGATACAGGTACAGCCATGGTGTATTTTGCCTTTTTGATCATGTTTTATCGCGAGGGTCTTCCACAAAAATATTATGTGCTTGGTATCGGCTTTATTGCATTGGCCCTACTCGCTTTGGGTATAGAAAACAACCTTTATTTGGCAGGAGCAATAATGGTAATTGTCATCATCCTGATCCTACTGGGAAAAAAAACACCTCAGCAGATTATCGCCTTTAGTGTAATAGGAATAGCATTAATTGCTTTCACTTATAGCCTTGACTTTGTAGTCTCCAAACTCCCTGAGCATCAGCAAAACAGAATCATGGTACTCTTCAATCCAGACCTGGATCCACTTGGGGTAGGCTGGAATGTTACTCAATCTAAAATTGCTATCGGTTCCGGTGGACTTGCAGGCAAGGGCTATCTGCAGGGTACTCAGACCAAATTCGACTTTGTCCCTGAGCAACATACCGATTTCATCTTTTGTACCTTGGGTGAAGAATTTGGCTGGCTTGGTAGCTTAGTTGTGATCGCACTATTTGTCACCTTGCTTACCAGATTAATTTTCATGGCCGAGCGCCAAAAGAACAGATTTAACAGAATATATGGCTATGGTGTAATTTCGATTTTGATGTTTCACTTCATGATCAATATAGCCATGACGATTGGCTTGTTTCCTGTGGTAGGTATTCCGTTGCCATTCTTTAGCTATGGAGGATCTTCGCTTTGGTCATTTACCATTTTGCTGTTTATTTTTATCAAAATGGATAGCGCCAGAGCGCTTCAGCTGGGAAGAATGGGTTAAGAATGCAGTAGTTTATTAAGCCAGATTTGCTTCTGCGGTTCTCTATTCTTGATTGCAAATGGCGTGTGGTAATGATGCGCCTTTAAAAAATTAATCTGTAGATCTTTCCACTGCTGAGCTGTAGATATCACATTCATATTCTTTAATTCCTCGAAAAGTCTCTGGCTGATTTCTGGATAATCTTGTCTTCCCAAGTAATCTAGGTCAGCATCACAGATGATTCGTTGAAGATGATTTTGTGGGTTTTGAGGGATTTTAGTAGCCATCACCAATCCTTTTACTACCTCAATATCTTCTGGCTTCATACCTAAGTTCTTCATAATGGTTTCAGCCATTCCAGCACCAACTTCTTCATGATTTGCTGAGCCTTTAAGAAATCCCATATCATGAACAACCGCACCTGTTCTCAATAGATATCGGTCTTTTTCAGAAAGCTTTTCCCGCTTGATGTATTGATTACAAACATTCAATACGTCGATCGTGTGATCTAGTGCATGGTAAGTCAAAGACTTAGGCAAATTAGCCTTAAGATTGGATAAAACTTGGTTTCGAAGAGCACGGTATCCTTGCATGGATTGAAACAGGACTGATGGCTAAAAGGCTGTCTTTATTGCGTAATACAATATAAAAACAAACACTAAACCAATATTAAATGATAAGTATCGAACGGAAAGATTGACGTTTTTGAATTTCTCAGCTGTGATCTTGGCATTAATATAGACCTGTTCTCCCAACTGATCAAAGAGCCGACCCCTACTTGTATTCACTTTCTCCAGCTCTTTTACGTAATCTTTGATAGGACCATAAGATGAAATAATATTCCCAAAAAAGAATACGCTCTTGTCATAGTTGCTCTCGATCTGAGGCATGAAGCATCTGAAACTATAATAAATAGAAATAACGCTGAACACAAACCAAGTCCCCATAAATCCATAAGTCAGAAAGTCCGAGGATGCCAATTCGATCAAATGCTCATAAAACTGAAAGAACACATTCATCAACAAGCCATAGAAAGACAGCACTAAACCAGCTTTGATCTCAGAAGCTTTGATTAAATCACGCAAATACATTATTACGTACCAATAATTATCCACGGCATCGATGCCCGGTTCTAATGGAGGAAGATCTTTCAGGTCTTGGAGTTTCTTACGCATTGATTAAAAAAAGCTTGCTCAACATATCAACATGCATAATCAAGATAATCTGTGAAATAAGCAATTCCTATAAATTAAGGAGATTTGATTGTATAATAAGAAAAAAGAGCTAAAAACTAGCTCTTTGTACTCTTTTAGTATTGCTTGTAGCATCAAACTTCAAACTTTCTATACACAAGTAGGAGAAATTCCTGAACAGGTTCAGTCTCAGCTTTCCAACCTAACTCGCCCACATAGCGTGTATTGACCAGACCAATTGCCTCATCAAATGAGCCACACTTGTCTATGGATTTTAGCGCATGCTTGAGTAGGTCAGCATTGCCTTCAAAAAGCTCTTTGGTAAACATAAAGCGCTGATTGATAGCGAGACTTTCTGCTAGCTCGCCCATTATACCTTTCATGCCTTTATATGAGAGCGTCTCAAACCTCGCTTTCAAATTATTGGGATCTAAACCGCCCGTAGTTCCATTACTATAGCTAGTTTGGGCCGTCTTGGTAGGCTCTGGTTCTGCTACCTTTACAGGCTCAGGTGTACTATTATTAATGCCAGATGCTGCTATTTCCATTTCATCGAAAAATGAGCTTTTGGATTCCTGCTCTTTACTTGGCTCCGGTCTTGAAGTTGGCTCTGGTTCTGGAGAATCCTCAACCAGATATGCATCCAAATCAAAGGGCTTAATATCTCCAAGTGTGGCTAAAAGCAAATTAACCGATTCTAATGATTCATTTATTGCCTGATAATTAGCCGCAACTGCACGTAGATACGCACTTTCGTCATGACCAAATCCCGCCTTATCTATCAAAAAAGTAATCGCTTGATCATGCCACTTATAATACCTTCTATTTTCCTTTAGGTATTCGTTGATTTGACCAGATGGTGCTTTTGAGATCTCATTTTGATAAAATGTAACAGGGTCAGTAGCAAGTTGGACTGCCTGGCGAACAGATGTTTCCAGCAGGGGTTGTAATTGCTCTTTTTCTATTTTTATTCTTCTAGAAAGCACATTCATAAACTCTGTCAAAGCTTCATGCACTGTAATATCACGGTAATCAAAATATGGACTACTTTTAAGCTTGCCTAATTCCTCCTGCCATAATTCGAATAGCCTTTTGAGAATAAAGAAATTCACCTGGGTACTGTTGGTCAGCTTCACAATATCCTGCCCCGTCATGTATTGCTTGGAAGAGAAAAACTGTCCGCAAACAATCGCGGCATAGTCTTCGGCATATTTTTCTAAATAATTGCTGTTAATTTGAGTTGTCATTGAAGAGTGGTGTTTACAAAAGTCAACGAACAAATGCCTCAAATCGTCATAGAGAATCTATTTAATCTGAGAATTAATTCCATTAGCGTTCATCGTAAAGTTATCGAAATTATTCATGAAAATGGTATCGACTGGATGCATGCGTGTGGGAAAAAGGGCAGATGTACCACATGCAAAATCATTTTGAAATCCGGCGAAGAAAATCTCTCCGCTCCTACCAAAGTGGAAATTGATTTTCTTCAACAAGGCAGATTACATGCTGGAGAAAGATTGGCTTGTCAAGCGGAACTTCCATCAGGTGAGATTGTTGTCCGAGTTGGCAAATTCAATAAATTCCCACATATAAAATATAGCGAATAGCATCAGCCATGTTTTTAGAACCTTCAATTGGTAGTATTAAATCCTCAGGAAATAAAGGTCAGATAGAGGTGATTTGTGGATCAATGTTTTCTGGAAAAACAGAAGAATTGATTCGCAGGCTGAATCGTGCCAGAATTGCGAAGCAAAAGGTAGAGATATTCAAGCCATCGATTGACAAGCGCTACGACGATAATGATGTGGTTTCTCACAATGACAACTCTATCCGATCAACACCGGTTAATTTTGCAAATGACATCCTATTATTAAGTGGAGATTGCGACGTAGTGGGAATTGATGAGGTGCAGTTTTTCGATGAGCAAATCGTCCCAGTGGCACAAAAGCTAGCCAATCAAGGCAAGCGCGTAATTCTCGCCGGGCTTGACATGGATTTTGAGGGAAATCCTTTTGAACCTATGCCAAAACTGATGGCCATCGCTGAGTATGTCACTAAGGTGAATGCTATTTGCATGAAATGTGGAGACTTGGCAGCTTTCTCGTTTAGGCTATCCCAGGCGAAAGAGAAAGTGGTACTAGGAGAAAAAGAAAGCTATGAAGCTCGCTGTAGAAAATGCTTTTTTGAGGATAAGAAATGATTGAATGTCAGTTGTCTTGTGTTGGATGTCCGGTGTTGGATGCTTGATGTTGGAGTTCGCAGTGGGCAGTTTTGTATGCGAGTCATTTCGAAGGAGGGGCGACTGAGAAATCTCGTTTTTGCTTTAAGCGATTTCTCCTTCACATTCCTCGTCGTCGAATGACTATTCCCTCTAGGCAAGTCTTAACTCTCGATTCTTGACTCTTGGCTCTTGAATAATTTACTACTTGAAAATGTAAATAGAATGCTTAAAAAAACCCAAGGGATAGTTCTTAGTGCCATTCGATACAAAGAAACGAGTATCATCGTGAAGATATTTACCCGGGAGCTTGGCCTTAAATCTTACTTGGTAAACGGAGTACGCACGCAAGGCAACAAATCGAAAATAGCATTATACCAACCGCTCACCCTACTCGATCTTGTCGTTTATAATAAAGACAACGGTGGTTTGCAACGAATCTCCGAAGCTCAGTTACACAGAGCAAATCAACGTATACCTTTTGATTTCACACGAACCGGCATTGCACTTTTCATAACAGAGGTAATCAGTAAATCTATCTATGAGAATTACCAGAATGAATCTCTTTTTGATTTTCTCAAAGAATGCGTCCTTCATTTAGACAGCAAAGAAGTGCACCTCGGCCAATTTCCATTGGTCTTCCTAATCGAAAAAGCCAGCTTTCTCGGCTTTGCTCCAGAAGAAGCCTTAGGTTTTTTGTCAGAAAGTCGATCACAGCCTTTTTCAGTTTCAGAACTAATTCAAGCTGAAAATTACCTAAAAGCACTTATGAATGACTCATTCAACAACGAGGCTAAAATAGGAAAAGCCCTTCGTCAGAAACTTCTGGACCACTTGCTCGACTTCTATAGCCAGCACTTAGATAATCCCGGAAACTGGAAGTCACTGGTAATTCTTAGGCAATTAAATACCTAATACCATCTAAATCATTGAAATAACATTCTATACAGAATAAATATTTGGTTAATACAAACACATCGGTTAATATTGTGACATCACCGTGAATGAGCAAGTCAGCCCACTTTGACTTGAGTGTTTCCTGCAGATCTTTTTTGCTCAGAAAATCATCCACGATCTCAAATACCGCATTTGCCACATTTTATTTATTTCATACCCTCTTTATGTACAACATAGAAGAACTCAGACTCAGATTATTATCTGAACTGAAGGAAATCGCTGAGGAGCTAGGTGTCAAGAACCACAAATCTCTAAAGAAAGACGAACTCGTCTATGCTATCCTCGACCAGCAGGCTATCACCCCAGAGCAAGCCCTGCCAAAAAAGAAGCCTTCAGCTACAGAAGAACCCGCCAAGCAAGCTGAAAAGCCTGTAGAACCACCAAAACCTGCTCCAGCAAAAGCATCAGAAGAGCCGGAATACAAGCCTAAATTCAAGAGACAAAACGTAACAGCAATTCCGGATGTATCCGAAACTCCTGCTGATACCAAAGACTCAGAATCAAAAAACACTTCTGAAGCTCCTAAGCCTAAAGAAAATAAGGCCGACTGGAAAGCTAAAAAAGAAGCTCAACCAGAAAAAGTTGAGAGAAAACCTCAGCCAAAGCCCGAAGCAGGGGCCGAGGAGCCAAAAACATTCAGACCAAGACGCAAAGTCTTCGAAGAAGCTGAAGCTACTTCAGAAACCAAAGAGGAAAAGCCAGCAAACACGCCCGCCCAGGCTAAACCTGAGCAGGAAATAGAACTTCCAAAAAGAAGAAATTTCAAATCTCCCGACGAAGTAATGGCACCAGCTGCCGAGACTGTTCCTCATTCCAATCGCAGACGACCGGGAGTGAATCCTCGTGAATTTGATGGAGTGATCGATAATGAAGGAGTCTTGGAAATGATGCAAGAAGGCTACGGCTTCCTTCGTTCATTGGATTACAACTACCTAGCTTCGCCGGATGATATCTATGTATCACCAAGCCAAGTGAAACTTTTCGGACTGAAGACAGGAGATCATATCAAAGGATCTATCCGTCCTCCAAAAGAAGGTGAAAAATACTTCGCACTCTTAAAGATTGCCACTGTCAATGGCAAGACTACAGATGAAATAAGAGACCGTGTTCCTTTTGAATACCTGACTCCACTTTTCCCTGAAGAACGATTAAACCTATCAACCACAGGAGATAAATTCTCTACAAGAGTGGTTGACCTGTTTGCTCCAATAGGAAAAGGCCAAAGAGGTATGATCGTAGCGCAGCCAAAAACAGGTAAGACCGTTTTGCTGCAACAGATCGCAAATGCTATTACTAGAAATCACCCTGAAGTACACCTGATGATCTTACTGATCGACGAGCGTCCTGAAGAAGTGACAGATATGGCCCGCTCGGTAAATGCTGAAGTAATTTCCTCCACATTTGATGAGACTGCCGACAGACATGTGAAAGTGTCAAATATCGTTTTGGAAAAAGCCAAGCGCATGGTAGAAGTAGGTCATGATGTGGTAATCCTTTTGGATTCCATCACCAGACTCGCCCGTGCACATAATACAGTGGTTCCAAGTTCAGGAAAAATCCTTTCCGGTGGTGTGGATGCTAATGCTCTACACAAACCAAAGCGTTTCTTCGGTGCAGCTCGTAACGTAGAAAACGGTGGTTCATTAACCATTATCGCCACTGCTCTAGTAGAGACAGGTTCTAAAATGGATGAGGTGATCTTTGAAGAATTCAAAGGAACCGGTAACATGGAACTAGCCTTGGATCGTAAGCTTGCAAACAGAAGAATCTATCCTTCTATTGATGTACTTAACTCAGGTACACGTCGTGAGGATTTATTGATGGACAAAGAAGAAATGCAGCGTGTATGGATCCTTCGTAAGCTCATGAGTGATATGAACTCTCAAGAATCTATGGAATTCCTGCTTCAAAGAATGAAAGGAACTAGAGATAATGCTGAGTTCTTGATCAGTATGAACGGGTAAAAATCTCCTCATTATATAACCCTTAGAAGCCCTTGATTTTAAATCAAGGGCTTTTTTTGTTTAAATACTTAATCCAAAAAATACTTATTGAATGGATTTGCACATTAGCAATAGCTCGCAAATGGATGTCAAGTATTTATTTTTGAATGTGAATAACATTTTTTTGTATTAATTTACAGATTCAAATTCAACACTCCTTAACTTTATGTTACCCTAAAATTACCACCCTTACTAGCATGAAATACTTAATAAGTAAACAATCTTAGTCACCCTAGTTTTAATTTCTTAATCCTATCCGTTTACGTGATACCTAATTAGTAAAAATTTCTTTTACAGTTAGTCTTTGAGGTTTGCCCTACCTGAAAGTTTAATTGGAACCATAAAGGATGCTTTTTCCCCAAACTAAAAGGATCTACCATTTCGAGTCAAAATGGAGGTCAATTCTCAGGTGCTTTTTAGTTGTTTTCTCCTTTTGCTGGAGTTCAGGGAAGAGTTATGCCCAATATGCCAGATCTGTCACAGCAACTAAAAGCTATACTTCAAGTGGAAGTTTTACTATCACAGACCTTGCTGATGTAACTGGATTTGATCCTAACAGCGAATTTTTTGCAGTTGCTAATGTAGACATCTTGCTTGTTGGCGGCGGTGGTGGTGGAGGAAAAGGAGCTTTTTCCGGTGGAGGTGGAGGGGGCCAAGTAAGAATTGAATCTATTGATTTGAATCTAGGAGAATCCTTAGGGATCACTATCGGACGAGGTGGTCCTGGTGCAGGAAAACCGGGAAACACAAATTCAAATAATGGGGTGGATGGTGAAAGTACAGTAGTAAACTTAAATACAATCGCATATATAGCAAGTGGGGGTCAAGGTGGGGCTGGAAATGGTAATGGAGGCAACAGCGGTAATGGAAATCCCGGTGGAAATAGAACTGGTAACGGTCAAAACGTCAAAGGCGGTGGAGGCGGAGGTAGTGGTGGCCCAGGGATCGAGGGATCTGGAACAGGAGCTTCTTCCATAGGAGGAAATGGTGGAGAAGGAATATATAATAGTATTGGTGGGGGTTATTACGGAGCTGGAGGGGGTGGAAATGGTAGAAATGGCGGGTTTGGCGGGAGTAGTTCAGGAGGAGATGCAAACCCATCTGGTTCTGGAGCGGATGCTAGTGGGAATTCTGGTTCAGGTGGAGGCGCAGGACATCCTTCTAGTGCAGGTGGTAATGGCTCTGATGGAAAAGTAGTCGTACAAATCACATACAGAATCCTCCCGGTCGAATTCCTTTCTTTTATTGCTACCTACCAATCCACAGAAAGATCAACTCTTCTAGAATGGTCCACTGCAAAAGAATGGGAAAACTCCCACTTCGAAATCGAGCGGGCAGATAATTCAGTCAAAGAGTGGGAAACAATTGGACAAATTAAAGGTGCAGGTTACTCTAGTCAGCCTGTTGAATATGTATATCAAGATATGAACTTGCCGTTGGCAGGTGGAAATATTTTCTATCGCTTAAAGCAGTTCGACTTTGATGGGGATTCAACTTACAGCATGACTAGGGCTATTCGAATAGTACCTATGGCTGGCACAACCTACTGGAGAGTTTACCCTAATCCGTCTACAGGAAATCCGATTAATCTAGAGATGATTAATAAAGCAGCTTACAACGATGAAGAATTCATGGTCAGGTTAATATCAGTTACAGGTCAATATGATATAATTGAAAACGACTCCCCTGCCCAACTGAGTGCTAAGCTATCAGATATTTTAAAAGGTAAGGCATCCGGTATTTACACTGTTGAGATCAGTTGGGGCGCCCAACGGGAATATCATAAGCTGATATTGAGAAAGTAGAAACCTGCACAATAATTAATAGAAAACATGAGTTAAAAAAGATGTTTAGTTTAGTTTAGTTCAGTTGGACAGTGTCTAATGTGTTAATTGCATATCTGCATATCAAATCCATAAAAACCCATTTATCACCCTTGGTTAGTTTAAATCAAGGGCTTTTTAGTTTTAATGCTAATACGTATAGAAAGGTTGTGCATTGATTTGATCCTTAGAAGTGAGATAGACATTAGCAAAAAATGAAGCGTCTTTTTGCGTCTTCTACGAACATATTATTGTATTAATCTATCCGTTTAAATTAAAGTCTGATTACCTTTGCACCACCCTAATAGCTTAATCAATAAATAGTTGGCGCACCCTAGCCCGAATTTCCAAGTTTTATTAAATGAAGAATAGATTTCTATTCGTATTTATGATTTTTTGCTGCACCCAAATTTTTTGGGGTGGAGCGGTGTGGGGGCAATGCAGTGGTTGTTCTGCAAATAAGACTTATTTAGGTCCAGCAACAGTTAATAATATAAATGCTAATTGGACCCCTACAGGCAAAATTAACAATGGGTCGTCAGTAACACTTTTCAATGGGACAAATACTAATTATTCATGGGCAGAAAATGATTTACAAATAGGAGGAATCATTTTATCAAATGGGGCTGACCTGAGTCTAAATAGATCAAACCTAGGAAACAATCCTGGTTTTTCAATCCAAGGAGGGTGTATAGTAATCGGAAGTGGATCTGTCTTAAGTTTAATCTATATAACAGAGTTAACCAATGTAACTATTTGTATAGAGGATGGTGGAAAATTAATTCTGGATTCAAGAGAAGAAACTCGAAATGACTTCTCACTTGATGGTGTTCAAATCAATTTACAGAGCCCTAATGCAGAGATAGAAATTGGGGATGCAGATTTTGTCATTGGAACAGGGGGAGTTACAATTTCAGGCTGGACAGGGGATGCTACTGGACTCTGTCCATCCACAAGCTCCGGAGTCGCCGGAAGCTCTGGAAATATCTCATGGACAGCAGACAGTGAAGGGTCAGAAATATGTAAAATCTTAAATGCTAATTCATCCTGTGGCCCTACAGGTTGCGATGTTATAGTGAATGGGAATACCATTACTGGCACAATTCAGGATGGTTCAACCATTTGTGTTATAGGAAGCAGAGGATCTGCAATTGATTTGCAAAACAAAGACAATCTGATTATTTGTGTTTCAGCCGGAATCAACCTATCTGGTTTATTTTCAAACTACAATTCTGCTAAAAAAATCACTGTAAATGTCTATGGTACTGTATCTGGGAATTTAACACTAAACAATTCACTTAGCTCATTTAACGTATTTTCAGGTGGACAATATAACAGTTATGGTACCCTAACTATTCAAAATGGAACCGCCTCAAACGAAGGTACCATTACAAATACTGTCAATGTATCTACCACTTCTGCTTACTTTAATTCAGGAACTCAATCTGGTCAGGTCACATTAAACAACTCCGCTTCTTATACTAATTTAGGATCAACCACAAATTCCGTAATTCTTAATAATATTTCCTCCTATTCAAATTCAGGTTATCAATCAGGGGATGTTACCATCATGAATCCAAATAGCACCTATACTATTAATCCTTCAGGAACTCATTTAACCGGCACAATAAATACCAATAATGGATTAGTGATAAATCAAGGGGTGACGGGTGCTCAAGTCAACCTTTCCGGCAATGGTGAATATAGAAATGAAGGGACTCAAAATAATCAAGTTTTATTATCGGGAAACAGTAATTACAGAAACTTTGGAATCACCAATGGTAATGTGTCTCTTTCTGATAATTCTAATTACACAAGCTCAGGATCGCAAACAGGAAACCTCACTATTAATAGTGGTGCTTCTGTTACAAATTCAGGTACTTTAAACTTAACTAACCTGAATTTCGACACGAACAATTCTGGAATGGTTTTTAATAGTACCTCCACAAGTACTTTGAATGTAAGTAACTCAGCTACAATGTCTGGTACCATTACACTGAATGGAACTTCCACATTCAATGATAATGTCACTTTCACCACAAATAACGGATCTACAACTGTTCTAATGGATGGAAGTGCCTCATTGAATGTGGCAGGCACCTTTAACCTCGCAAGAAATAGCACATTTAGTTTAACAAATTCTAGTGGAGCTTCTCCTCCAACCACAGTTACAGTTGGAAACCTTAACTTTCCAAACGATGGAGGAAGTAGTATAAGGCCATTGAATATAACAGCTAATACAATTTTTAATGTTTTGGATGTCGCTAACATTCAAAGTGGAACTTCTCAACTTAACGTAGAAGGGGAATTTAGGACCGGTATAAATAATTTAAATCCTAATACAAACACTTTAATAGTTGGTAACAATGGGTCAGGTACACCTACTCGAATTCACTTAAGCGGAAATGGAAATCTCAGTATTACAGGCAGTGCATCAATAAGTAAACACATTTCGGCGGAGGACAATAGCTCAATAGGTCTTACCGGAAATCTCGTGATGGAAAATAATGGTGATAATTCTTTCACTATTTCTGACAATGTTTCATTGTCCGTTCAGGGAAATACCACCTTAAACAAACCAATGTATGCGTCGGGAACCTCCTCAGTTAATTTGGCAGGTGACCTCACTTTACCTAATGTAAACAGTGAATTAGTAATAAATGATGACGCAAATTTTTATGTAGGTGGAAACACTTCAGTCGAAAGCCCCATAAGAATGAATGATAATTCCTATGTGACCTTTGATGGGAATGTAAATCAACCAAACGTTGGAGGAGCTGTTTTGGATGTAAATAATAATTCTGATGTCTTAATCACTGGAAATCTAACAAAAAGTGGAGGCTCAGTAGATGTAAGTGGAACAAGCCAGCTAGTAATATGTGATGCAAGAAGACCTAGTGGCACAATTACAGGCTCCTTTCCGAGTGCAGGTTCGAGCGGTGTAAGTATTGGGGCCTCCCCCGCTTACTATGGTGGCTGCCGCATCCTCCCGGTCGAATTCCTTTCTTTTATTGCTACCTACCAATCCACAGAAAGATCAGCCCTTCTAGAATGGTCCACTGCAAAAGAATGGGAAAACTCCCACTTCGAAGTCGAGCGGGCAATTAATTCAGTCAACGAGTGGGAAACAATTGGTAGAATAGAAGGGAATGGCTATGCTGATAGACCAATTGCCTATAGTTTTACAGATGACGAATTACCTCCAGCTGGAGGAAATGTTTTTTTCAGATTGAAGCAGATAGACTATGATGAATCATTCATTTATAGTAACACAAAAGCCATTCAGGTACCTAGTCTCAAAGGAAGTGGTGAAGCCTGGATTGCCTATCCAAACCCAAGTACATACGGAACTGAAGTTGGGATAAAATTAATTCAGCCCGAACGCTACCAAGAGCAAACAATTTATATCACTCTTAATAACCTGTTCGGGCAAACTGAATCCTTTTCATCCGCCTCTCCTGAAGCGATTTCCTCTACGATTTCCAGCTGGCTGAATGGCTCTGCTTCCGGACTTTATGTTTTGGATATTAACTGGGGAAATCAAAGGCAGCAAATCAAGATGGTGAGAAATTAATAGCGAAAATCTTCAAAGATTATCTTCTCAACTATTGATATAAATCAAAATATTATTTCAATTTTGTGCTAAATGAATCTATTATACGATGCCATCGTCTAATAAAACGAATCATTCGGAATAAAATTCTAAATACAATATTTGAAACACAGTTTTTAAGAGATGAAATCGAGCATGACGCAAACGCCACACGGAGGAATGATTATCCGTAATGCGAGATTCCCTGCCTGACGGTAGACAGGTCCCGAATCAAGTTCGGGACAGGCTATCCCGTATCCTTCGTCACGGGACAAGTTGTGACCTATAAAAACAAATGATAAACACATGAAACACACCGCTTCTTTTCCCAAAACAATATGAAAAAACATTATCTACTCGGCCTTGCCTTTATCTTGGCTTTATACTCATGCAATGACAGCTCAGATCCAATTAGCGATGGGCCAATTATTGTCAATTCTGACAGTGAGATGCTATCTGCCCGTGTGAAAATGGATAATGCAGGTGTAATAGGTCTAATTGATCCTAATGCACCAGCGGGCAGGATTCAAGAAGAAGCCACTGACCTGCCTTTAGTATTAGTTTCTCAGGTTGATGCACCCGAATTTGATGGCAAAAAACTAAGAGCTACACATGTTGACATAGACGGTAACTACGCGTTTGTATCTTACAATACTGAAGGTGATACTTATTTAGGTGCTGTTGATATTTTCGACATCACAAATATCTATAGCCCTGTGATTAGCGAACAAGCTATCTTCACGGATACTGATATTAGCTCCTTAGAATATAAGAATGGCAAGCTTTACTTAGCTGCTGCTGTAAATATCGATGAGAATGCGGATGTAACTTCCCCTGCTAACTTAATCACTGTATCTGTTTCTGGCGGAAAATTTACTTCAGACTTTATCTATACTTCATTGCCTGGTTTTGTGGCAACAGATCTTGCAAACACTAATTCCAACACAGCTGTAACCAGCGGAAATGACGGAATAATCGGACTTTATGATGCTTCACAAACTCCAGGAACTTCATCTGAAATTGAGGATCTTAGAGCTGTGGCATTTGGAAGCGATAAACTAGCAGTTCTTAGTGGTACTTCTGGTGTACATATTTTAGATCCAAACAGCCTTTCGCAAGTTGCTAATATTCCTTTGACCACTGATGTAGCTGGCGCAAAGAGAACTCTAGCAATCGATAACGGCAACCTTTATGTATCTGAAGGAGCAAATGGTGCTGGTATCTACAAAATGACCGACGGTAGTTTAATTCAAAAATTAGCTATTCCAATCCGTCCTGAGGATGTAGCTGAAGGTGAAATTGTGACCAATGCAGTTTCTGTGGACGACAACTTACTATTCATGGCAAATGGCGCAGCTGGAATCTCTATCTCAGATGTTTCCGACTTAGCTGCAATCAAACAATTTGGCGTTTTGGACCTAGATGGATCTTCCAATTTCGTTAGAAATGAGGAAGAATTCGTATTTGTAGCTACTGGGTTTGGTGGACTACAGATATTGAGAATCAATAAAAGTGAAGGATCAACAGATATCTCATGCGAAGGATTGTCTAGCTATTCTGGAAATGCCAACTTAAATGTCAACAGCAATGAAACCCAGTCTTATTCCGGTTCCTCTGTATTGAAAAATGTAAATATAGGAGGCACATTCTTATTCTGTGGTTCATTAGCAATCGAGCAAAACTTAAATGTCAATAGCGATGGCTTGATGACAGTAAACGGATCATTTGCCTTTGGTCAATATCAAAAGAATACAAGCTTAACTATCAACAGCCAATCCAAACTTCAACTTCAAGGTAGCACTGTAATCTATGGAGACCTTAGATTGAATAGTGGAGCGATTCTAGAATTCTTAGGAGAAGGAAACACAATTACTGTTTATGGTACCGTAACAATAAATAGTGGAGCTCAAATTATTGGTAATTATACTGATACAGAAGGAAAGTTGAAATAACTTTACTTCTCCACCATAATCACTAAACCGACTCAGATTAACGAGTCGGTTTTTTTTTCTAAAGATTCTACGCAACCAGCATTCCGTATACTTGGTTTTTTATGATTATTTTGCAACCCCAAATTGAGAAGTCAATTATTTTCAGTCAGTTAATTACAATTCAATTGGATTCTACTCAAATCATGTTAAATTTGAAATACATTTTTATTACTACAAAAGCATCATGCCTATAAGATGATTTTACCCAATAGACATTCTTTCTGCATTCATAAACTTCTGGCATATTCGTTTGCTATATGTTTGCTATTGATTGGGGTGAAGGGAGAGGCTTTTGGGCAGACTCAGACTTTTTCGACTCCGGGATCGGATACTTTTATTGTACCCGCAGGCGTAACTTCAATTACAGTAGAAACCTGGGGAGCTGGTGGGAGAGGTGGTTCGAGATCAGGTTCTAATGGAGATACTGGTGGTGGTGGCGGCGGCGCCTATTCCCGAAGTATTCTGTCAGTTACCCCAGGGCAAACTATCAATTTTTATGTAGGTTTTCGTGCATTAACAGCTGATCCTGGAGAAGACTCTTGGTTTCTAAGCAATACCACGGTAATGGCCAAGGGCGGAAATTCTGTCGGCCCAAATATTCTTACAGGCGCCACAGGGGGTTCAGCAGCAGCAGGCTATGGAACCGCTAAGTTTAGCGGGGGAGATGGAGCCAATGCAGGAACAGATTCAGGAGGAGGTGGGTCATCCGCTGGGATAGCTACAAATGGAAATAACGCAACTAATCAAACCGGAGCAACAGCACCAACCGGAGGTGGAGATGGTGGAGATGGTAAAAGCGGAGGTCAAGGTCGTGGAGAAGATGGATCACCTCCCGGAGGTGGAGGCGGTGGTTCTAAACGAACCAATGCCTCCGGAACAGAACAGGTAGGGGGATATGGCGGAAATGGTCAGATACGCATTTCCTACATTGCTTTGACATCAGCAACAGGTACGGATAATCAATCCGTATGTGAAGATGATCCTATTACCAATATTACTTATTCTCTCCCTTCTGGCTCATCTGTATCTATAGTTAATCTTCCCGCAGGATTAACGTCAAATTATAATAGCGTAGCAGGGACAATTTCAATATCCGGGATTCCAACCACAAGTGGCACGTACACAATCAATGTTACTACTAGCTATGGAATAAGTCTTACTACGAATGGATCTGTAACCGTCATACCAAATAACACTGTTAGTTCTTCCTCACCGGATCAAACCCGATGTATTAATACAGCGTTAGCCAATATTACTCATACCACTACAGGAGCAACAGGGATAGCCAATGACGGGGTATCAGGAGCAAATGGTCTCCCTCCGGGAGTTAGCGCCTCTTGGAATGCAGGCGTAATTACCATATCTGGTACGCCAACCTCAACAGCTGGAAGTCCTTATGATTATTCCATCCTTTTAACAGGTGGTTGTGGAGAATTCTACGCCACAGGAACTATTACTGTGACACCTGATAATACGGTAAGTCCTGTGGGAAGCCCTGACCAAACTCAATGTATCAATGAAGAATTGGTTGATATTATTTTTAACACCACGGGGGCGACCGGAATTGCCAATGATGGAATAGCTGGAGTAAATGGTCTCCCTCCGGGAGTTAGCGCCTCTTGGAATGCTGGTGTAATCACGATTTCAGGGACTCCAACTTCCACTGCTGGCAGCCCATATAATTATTCCATTCCTATAACTGGGGGTTGCGGAAATATCGTTGCGACAGGTACAATTAATGTCACTCCTGATAATACTGCAACTCCAATAGGAAGTGCAGATCAAAGTCAATGTGTTAATGAAGCATTGGTCGATATTACATTTAATACAACTGGTGCCTCAGGAATTAGTAATGATGGCGTGCTAGGAGCAAATGGGCTGCCTCCAGGAGTTTCGGCTACTTGGAATGCTGGAGTAATCACGATTTCAGGTACTCCAACATCCACTGCAGGAAGCCCGCACAACTATTCCATTCCACTTACAGGGGGCTGTGGAAATATCGTAGCAACAGGAACCATCACGGTGACTCCAGACAATACGGTCTCGCCAAATACAGCAGTTGATCAAACACTTTGCATCGATACCCCTTTAACTGAAATTACTTTTACAACTACAGGAGCAACAGGAATTGATGATGATGGAGTAGATGGGGCAAATGGGCTTCCACCAGGAGTATCAGCAACCTGGAGTGGCAATATTTTGACTATCTCTGGATCTCCCTCAGAATATGAAAATAACCCTTACAATTATTCCATTCCATTAATTGGAGGCTGTAATGACCTGTACGCGGAAGGAACAATCATTGTAAATCCAGCCTCTGCCATCACCTCTGAAAATATGTCAGATCAACGGATCTGTGATGGGGATACTTTTTCCGAACTTTCGGTGACTGCTACTGGAACGGGCACCCTTTCCTATCAGTGGTTTAGTAATGATGATCCTGACAAAACAGGCGCTACTCCAGTAGGTACAAATTCTCCTACCTTCACCCCTCCGGCGGATGCAATAGGTACCACCTACTACTATGTCGAGGTGACCAGCGACTGTAGCCCAATAGCTACCTCAAGAATTATGGAGGCAATTGTGGAACCGATTACACTTATCACATCCGAAATCGATATTTCTGATGATGTAGAATGTTTTGGAGATGGATTTGATCCGCTTACAGTAGTTGCGGAAGGAGCGGATTTGACGTATCAATGGTATGTTAATACCGATCAGCAAAATAGCGGGGGTACTTTAATTCCAAATGCTACTTCCAATACATATACCCCTCCATCTACTGACATCGGAAGTATTTTATTCTATTATGTGGTCGTTTCAGGTTATTGCACCTCAGACACTTCAGTCATATCAGGCGAATATCGCGTAAACCCTCCCGAAACAGTCATCGACGTCGATCCTGATCCAACAAATTATACTATTTGCCGTGGAGATGCGTTTCCTGAATTGTCAGTTTTAGCATCCGGAGAAGGAACAATTACCTATCAATGGTATAGCAATGACGCTCCTCAAAATACTGGAGGAACTTTGATCAATGGAGCGACTGAGGCAACCTTCACTCCACCGAGTGATGTAGTGGGAACTAGATATTATTACGCAACAGGACGAAGTAATTGCGGAACAGTGCCAACCGCAGTTTCGGGAGGATTCACAGTTACTCCCCTTTCAGCAATTACCAACGAATCACTGAATGGCCAAGAAATCTGCGAAGACCAGGGGTTTTCTTCTGTTTCTATAGAGGCAGAGGGTACAGGTACACTATCGTACCAATGGTTCAGTAATACCTCTGCAGTAGCCGATACACTAGGTATTGAAGTTGTCGAACTTTCGGGAGAAAACAGTGACTCTTTTACCCCTCCTACCACACTAGGAACACTATACTACTTTGTCAAGGTTTCGAGTGATTGTGGTCCAAATGCACTTTCAAATATCTCAGGAGCATTTACCGTCAACCCTCTCCCAATTCCAACCTTAACTTCCGACGTGGATGCAGATCCTGTTGTCTGTGCTGGTACGTCTGTAACATACACGACCGAGTCTGGTCAGTCCAACTATATCTGGGATATTCCTGGGCAAGTCGAAAATTCAGATTATACCGTTTCAGCTGGAGGAGTCGGTACCTCAAGCAATACGGTTACTTTGACATGGTTAACAGATGGACCCAAAGATGTCACGGTTTATTACACAGACCCTAATGGATGTACCGCAAGTAGTCTTGCTACCAATTCAATTACCGTAGATCCACTTCCTGTTCCTACTCTTACTTCTGATTTAGATGCAGATCCGGTTATTTGTGAGGGTGGAACTGTCACTTATACGACAGAAGCTGGACAAGATGATTATATGTGGGATATTCTGGGGGTTCAAGGGACTGATTATACTCTGACATTTTCTGGGCCATCTCTAGATGAGAGTAATAGTATTCAGGTTACTTGGTTTAGTGATGGTACCAAAACTGTTAGTGTTTCTTTTACAGATTCCTCCACAGGATGTTCTGCTTCGAGCTCTGCTAGCAATTCAATCACAGTTGATCCACTACCCGTCCCTACCTTTGTATCAAGCCCCGGAGTCAACGTCTGTGAAGAAATTGACGAGGTGACCTACACCACCCAAGCCGGGAATATTAATTACATCTGGAACATACCCGGTGTAGCAGGCACTGATTATCAGATTACAGCCGGTGGGATTGGCAGCACAGACTCCACAGTCAGCCTCATTTGGCTCACATTGGGTAATAAAACTGTGGAAGTCGGCTACACAGATGGAACAACAGGTTGCCTTGCTTCAAGTCCTGCAGTTTCAACGATAAATGTAGAACCATTAGCTACTGCAGGTCCTACTTCTGATCCTTTTCCAAGCGTTTGTATTAGCAATCCAAACCTTTCGCCATTTACCCAACCCACTACCGGTGTCAACGACATAGGAACTCCTACTGGATTACCAGCAGGAGTGAGCGCTGTTTTCAACTCTGCTACAGGAAATATTGGATTTTCTGGAAATGTCAGTTCTGCTGCACCTGGCTTATATTCGTATAGGATACCACTTATTGGTAATTGCATTAATGGTTTAGAAGCTACAGGTACAATTGATGTAACGCCAGAATACCAATTGACATCAGTTAGTTCAGTTTCGGCAACTTTAGCAGGAGGTACCGCAAGTATTACTATCAATGGAGATGCGGCTTCTCTTCCTAACGGAGAGTATGAGGTTATATATATTTTAGACGACGGAATTAACCCTCCTGCTGAACACACCTCATCTTCTTTCACTGTAAATAATGGCCGAGGTAGCTTTTCTTCCGTACCACTTGTGGATTTGGATGTAGAAGCTTACCAACTAACTATAAAGACTGTTAGAAAAATAACTGGAGGTTGTATCACTGAATTGGATACCAATGACCCTATCAATACGACCTTCTTTAGTGTTTGTGGCGCACCTTTTACTGAAGATGGAACCTTCTTTGTTCCTGCCGGAGTATATGAAGTATCAATTCAAGCTACTGGGGCAGGTGCAGCAGGTGAGTCTGAAACTGTGACCATTTCGGTTAATCCTGGACAAGCCTTAGGGGTTTATGTAGGCCAAAGTGGCGGAACGGGAAGTGATCGAGATACCTGGGTAACTCCTGATTCCTCACTTCCAGACCCTGAAACCTCCAGTTTTATTTATGTAAATGGTGGTGGAGGAGTTGGGCCTGATGGACAAGTAAACATATCTTACTCCTGCCCTGATTCTAATGATGTTGATTGCATGGAGGTGATTGACGATGGAGCAGTTAGTGGAACAACAATTATTCGCTTTATATGTGATGATAATTGGGAAATCCCAGAAGGGTTAGTTGAATTTTCAATTTACTCAGTTGGTGCAGGTGGTGGTGGTGGAATGGGTCCCACTGCTGGTGGTGGTGGAGGTGGTGGTATTGCCTCAACCACAGTAACAAGTACTGCCCAATATGGATTCCCAGCTAGTAATTCTCTAAACATTAAGACAGGTCAAGGTGGAAATGGAGCATCTTCAGTAAATGTAAAAGGCGGAAATGGAGGTAGCTCTGAGGTAACCGGAACTGTCCCAGACCCAGGAGGAAATATTAACATTAATCTCAACGCCCTGGGAGGCGGGGGAGGTGGATCTTTTAACAATCTAAATGGTAGTAATGGAGCATCGGGTGGTGGTGGTGCTTACAGTGATCAGTCAACTGACACCCCTGGTTATGGAGGCTCTGGAATTCCCGGACAAGGAAATGATGGGGGAAATGGAGATAGAGGAAATAAACCCAATCATGCCCGTGGAGGGGCTGGAGGTGGAGGAGCCGGCAGTGTCGGAGAAGATGGAGGTGGTGCAGGAGTTGGAATATCAAAATCCGGAGTTGGAGGGGACGGATCAACTTTTGAATTAAATGGTACTTTTTACGGTTATGGAGCCGGAGGTGGTGGGATTGGTTTTAATTTCAATGGTAATCCCAATACACCAGGACTAGGAGGTACGGCAGACGGAATTCAAATAGGTGGTACCGCTACCGATGATGGTGTGGGTGGTAGTGGAACTGCCTTAACTGGTTCTGGTGGAGGAGCAGGAACGACCGGAGGAGGTAATGGTGGCCAAGGTGTTGTTTATATTACTTACTTCAACTATCGCATCCTCTCTGTCGAATACCTGTACTTCAATGCCAACTACAATGCATCACACAGAGAAGGAATACTTACATGGGCGACAGCCAAAGAGTGGGAAAACTCGCACTTCGAAATTGAACGGGCTGTGAATGATGCACGTAACTGGGTAAAAATCGGTGAAGTAAAAGGTCAGGGTTATAAGGACTCTCCTACTTTTTACAATTTTGAGGATAAAGATATTCCTGCTTCAGGCGGAGATATATTCTATAGGCTGAAACAACTAGACATCGACGGATCATACTCTTACAGTGTCACACGTTCCATCCAAGTCACAGGCTTAAAAGGCAAATCTAACTGGATCGTTTACCCAAATCCTAGCAGTCCTGGGAATTACGTAACGGTCGATTTACTGAACAGAAGCAGCTTTAGAGATGAGCAAATCCTAATCAAAATATCAGATGTAAAAGGGGTTTTCCAGTCTTATACTGTAGGCACGGTTGAAGAGGTAAGTATAGCTGTTAATAAATACCTAGAGCAAGCAGCTCCTGGAATTCATATTGTTCAGTTAATATGGGGCGACCATATCGAGCAACTTAAAGTCTTAAGAAGATAAAATAGTTGCTAAATAGGGCATGCTGAAAAACGCCAGTAATAGCTCAAAAGCTATCATTTTGAATGATTAACCCATTTTTCATACGAACGGTTTTTCAGCAAGTGCAAGCTTATTGATGACAATAGGTCTTTATCCATGCATCAGAAAATCTCAAAATCGATATTTTCAAGCTAGCCTCAGCCATACCATCTTCTACGTTGGCCTCATTCGAGGTATAAGCATACATCTTCACTCGGCCGCCTTGAACCTGGCATACCTGAGACTTTTTCAGCAAGCCCTAAATACACATAAAGCCCTTATGATTGATTTCATAAGGGCTTTTCTCTTCAAGCAAAGTTTGTAAACTCTACTTTTCTTCCTCTTCCTCTCTCTTAGGAGCTTTCGGTTGTCCCAGCCCCAAACTCCCTTTCAGACCACTAAACGTGGCTCGCCACCAACCGCCAAAAATGAATTTGGACTTATCTCGCTCGAAGTAGATTCGTGAAGTCACCCGATGATTAAAAAAATTTCTCGGGTTATTACTTTTGGTAAATACATTAGCGAGAAAAGTCATTATCCCAAGCTTCCCTCTTCCCCGTTCCAAAGTC
The DNA here is from genome assembly GCF_035156405.1 of Algoriphagus aurantiacus. Classification (NCBI taxonomy): domain Bacteria; kingdom Pseudomonadati; phylum Bacteroidota; class Cytophagia; order Cytophagales; family Cyclobacteriaceae; genus Algoriphagus; species Algoriphagus aurantiacus. The sequence goes on from NZ_JAXRUT010000011.1 coordinate 161,178, forward strand.
AAAGAATCCAAAAACTCAATCCTCAGATCCTCATACTTAAAGTTCATATTACCCGTAGCAACATCATCGTCCATTCTAAAGCCCCACTTCCCATCTGTGACACGGCCATCTACCACTTTTAGGAATAGTCCTTTTGTCAACATGTTGTTCAGAAGTGTGAGGTCAAACTCGCCAAGTTCCACATCCACATCCATAGGATAAGGCGCCCCAAAATACATGTTAGTATTTAACTTCACTTCCCCATCTCCCATTAACTTTGAAGTCGCAGAAAGCATGGCAGATTTTAAAGGAAATTCCTCACTACTTTTTCGCATCACAAAAGGAACAATATACCCGTCCAAATCTTCAAATCTAATAGAACCAGGTAGCATTGCCTTCGGAGCAAACTCCTGATATCTTACATTTCCATTCTCAACTATTACTGAATCAAGTTCCAGGTTAAATGGTGCATTTTCCATCAGTTCCTGAGGCATAGGTTTTATTATGCCTTCTTTTAAAGGAATTCTCTTGTCTCTAAACACATCTATCTCTAGGCCATCAAGCCTTAGTACATGTGCCTTTAGATTTTTATTGATGAAATACTCATCAAAATCTATCTCTTCTAGCTGAACCTTTTCTACAAAAGCATCAATAGTGTTGTCCTGGAAACCTTTTTGGCGTAAATATTCATAGCGACCCAATGCTGGCTGAAAATGCACACTGTCGAGAACAAGCATATTATCCAGATACCTTATTTTTCCAATTCTCAACTTATTGAGGCTATCCTTTGTATAGACTTGGTAGTTCGAAAGCGAAAGACTCAAGTCCTTTTCTAAAAGAACCTGAGGGCTCAAGTCTGTGTTTTTATTCATCAGATCAAAATTGAGTGCCATTAATCCAAAATTGACATTATGAAATGCCATTCTAGGAATCTGTCCCGACTCTTTATTATGTAATACAATGTCTCCATTGTTAATCAATATATCTTGAAGTAAAATAGACTCAATTAGGCCTATTTTTTTTGTGTTTGATGAATCTTTTAATTGCTTAGGATTGCGTGATTTACTGGCTGTATCGAGATATACATCGATTTTGGGATTCATTAATCTCAATTGTGTAAGGTCAAAAATACCAGTAGATTGGATATCTCGGATGGTGTTATTTCTCACACCTAGTTCATCTATTTTGGCTGAAAAAATAGGCGAACCAGGACTCCCTGTAAAAGTACTAGGGACTATTTCAAAATTTGAAAATATTGTTTCATCAGCCGAATTATCCACATATAGATTAGAGAATTTGATCGTGTGGATACTGTCTGGCAAAGTGTATGAAAAATCATTCAGCGTAAGATTAATCTCATCAAACAAGCTAGCGATATCCTTACGGGCATTAGCAGCAGAGTCGAGAGTCAAGCCACTGATCCCTAAGTCGAAATCGGTGTGTATTGATTCAAAATCATCTTCTCCCACTCTATACTTCAAGCTTAGCTTCGAATTTGTAGCTTCAATTGCACCAATTGAAACCAACTCAATAGATTTCGGAAGTGTTTTAACCATGCCTTGACTAGCATTTTCATCACTTACCTCCTTCTGATAATCCCTATTAATCTCAAGATTTATCGTACTTCCATCTACAGCAAGCTTATCGAGCTGCAACTGATTCTCAAATAGGAATAACTCAATATCAACACCCTCAAATGATACACTTGGCAGATTCAAGGATAGGGCAATTTTGCTCTCGATAGAACTACTTGGACTTAGCGTGAGGTTATCTATTTCAATTGTCTTGGAACGAGAATTAAACCGAAGACCATCTGTATCCACCTCATAATTCCCTCCTGCTACACTAAAGTCATATTTCCTCAAAATCAGGTCAATTTCATCTGAAAAAAAAGTTCTCTCAGAGCTGCTAACCTGTCCTTCTTCCAGATAAAAGCCTTTTAAATTCAAAGACAGGCTATCTTCACTCAGAGAAATATCCTTCTTTCCGGCGAAGTTTCTGTATTGAACTTGCCCATTACTAAAACTTATAGAATCAATCTGAATTGAAGAGAAATAGGAAGTGAGCAAACTCTCTATTTCATCAGATGATTCTACAAGGGAGTTCGTCGAATTATCACCACTACTATTTTTCCTAAATCGAGTAAAATTTGCCACTGGAGATGGAATCAGAATTTGATTGATTATCAACTTCTCATCCATGTAAGCCGACATAAGATCTATCCCCTCTACGCGAAATTCTGGAACAGATATATCGAGAATAACTGACTTGCCATAGGTATCAAGAATTGCCTTAGTAGAATCAGGATTTTCAGGTCTCAGTGTGAAATTATTTACCACTACAAGAGAATTTTTGGAATCTATCAATACCCTATCTGCTAAAAATTCATGAAGATTATCTCTCAATTTAAGTCTGTATTTATCTAGACTAAGTACCATTTCCTCTGCCAGGATTTGGTTTCTCACGTCGCTGTCCAAATTTGGTTGCAAAAAGACTTTTTCTAGTAACAGACTAAATTTCTCAAATCCTATATCATCACTTCTAACTCCTTTGTCATTCTTAAACTGAACTTCTCCATCTCTAAGATCCATTTTCCCAATGGAAAGCTCATCCATATAGCCCTCCAAAAGCTCTTTGACTGGTACTCTTTCTAGATTTTCTGCACTTTGGCTTAGCTCAGTAATTTCCACTTTGGGAGATTGAATTAGCATCTCATCAATATAAAAAACCCCATCGTTATACAAACGCTTCAAGTTAGCCTTGGTAAGCTCAAGTCTAGGTAGAGAAATACGCATAATTTGGTCAGCCTGACCTCCTTCCAATGCAGCTTCTCTGGGCTCCAAACGAACATTTTCAATGATAATCTCATCTTTGAATGAAGACACACTCATCCTATCTCCGTAGATAAAATGGACGTTATCTGACAGATACAAGTATGCATTTTCAATATCCATTGCCGCATCTTCTCCATAGAAAAACTGATCAGTTTTCCTGGATTCATCCTCACCCAAATAAAATTTGATCATTTTGAAATCAAGCTTTTGGATTTCAATCCGATTTTTGAGTGTATCTGCCAAACTATACGTAGTGAACTTTCCACTATTCACCGACAGTTCCTGAACTTCAAATGATTTGAGTATTCCCTGAATCAGTTCATTTAGATCTCCAGTCGCGGTACTATCTTTTTCGCTGATGATATTTTGTTCGACTGTAAACTCAGGATCATTTAAGACAATTTCATCAATCAAAACATTAGAGGTCATAAATGCCTGATTCAGATCAACGTTCCCGACACGGAGTTCGCTCAAATAGACATCATAGTATGCTTTACTTTCGATTCCTTTATCTGAAGTAAGCCGAAAACCATTCATTTCGATGATGTTATCCAGAGAACTTATATAGACATTCTCAGATCTAATGGAATGCACCCCGTCTGGAAGTGGAAAGTCCACATTATCCAATTCAAACTCAAAGCCTCTGGCATTGAAAGGAGTCGTCCACTCCTCTTTGGTCGCCCAGTTGATATCATTCACTAATAACCTGGTATTCTCTGCTTTTAGAGACTTTTGGCTTAGGAAGTTCAAAAAGAATAAATCGGCATTATTGATTTCCAATTCACTTATATAAACCCCTGTGAAATTAATTTTATCAATTATCTTTTTAAGTTCATCTTCAAGTGCTTTTACAGGAGATTCTTTTTCCTCACCATCTTGCTTTGTTTCACCATTACCTTCTGTATTATCATTAGGAGGTAATTCCATGCTAATATTTGGATTGTTAAACTCTAACTTTCCCACATACAAAATCTCTTCAGAAAAATCGAACCATAAATTTGTTAGTGCCAGCTGATCCAAGGTCAAATCAAATAATGCTTGATTTTGACCAGGTTTACGCTCTCCCGTAGGCTTCATGACTATTCCATCCATGAAGAGACCGCGTCGAAGTAGAGAAAATCTGACTCGATTAAAATCAACTAAATAAATATCCTTAGCTGCTTCATTGATTTTTCGCCTTGCCCAGCTGGAGAGCAGGAGGTTGGAGCCAAAATAGACTACGAACTCCAAAAAAAGTATGGATAAAAAAGTAAACATAACCCATCTCAAAACTTTTTTTCGAAAAGGATGTCTTGAATGCTTTTCTTTATGCTCTTCTGTCATTCAGCTGTTTTTTCGTCTAAAATAGACATTTAAGACAAATTTAAACGAAAAAAGCAGCACTTCAGTGCTGCTTTTCTATGCTGTAGGAGAAGGATTCGAACCTCCACGGGGCTGTTAGGCAATAGTCCGGTTGAATTACGCTTTTTCCTTGATTCCCCACCCCCGAGACAGGAGGGCTTGTCTGCCAGTTTCAACATCCTACAATGATGAATTTTTCTCTTTACTGGCCTTTTGCCAATTGATATGGTTTTAAAAAAAACCAATGGTTTAATAGGTTTGATAAGCAGTATTCTAAAAGCAGCTGAAAGCTATTTACTGCAACAATTTTTTATTTTGCTGACTCAAAATTAGAAATACCATTGGTTTATTAAAATTCTGATAACAATTAAATTAATTTTTTACAGATTATATATAAATAACATTCATTAATTATAGATTCAATAAAATATAGAGTGATTTAAGCTAACTCACTAAGGATTCAATAATGAGAATTATACGCTATTTATGCCAAATCTTATTGGGGTAATTAGATGCAACTCAAAATTAAAATTTTGAACCCTTTAAGAAAAGGGCATAAAAAAAACCATGAAACAAAATTTCATGGTTTTAGTCAATTAACAATAAACCCAAAATAACCTGCTGTAGGAGAAGGATTCGAACCTCCACGGAGTAGTTAGGCAAATTTACGAGCTCGCTAAATGCTTTATCCTATGACCTCCACCCCCGAGACAGGAGGGCTTGTCTGCCAGTTTCAACATCCTACAGTGTTGTGTAATTTCAATGTATTTTGAGTGGCTACCGTGTGTTGCTCTCTTTGTATGATTCAAATATAGCAGACGAGTTTGTTTTTTAAAAATAATTCAAAAATAAAACTGAATATTTACAGTATTTTTAATGAAATCGTTTGAAAAATACAGTATTGATAAAAACGGCATTAATATCGAGCCGTAAATTGACTATTTTTCAATGAATCAGAGCAATATTGCCGATACGGCCTAAAAATACCTGTTTTGTTGCCAAAATCACATCATTTTCAACAAAAAATTGAACATTCACCAATTTCACCGCACTTATTCAAAATTTACATAATTCTCCCATTTATCTAAAACCGCTCGAAAATCTTCAGGCATCGGTGCTTCGAAGTATAGTTTTTCCTTAGTCACTGGATGTACAAAACCCAATGACTTCGCATGTAGCGCCTGTCGTGGTAAAAGATTAAATGCATTGTGGACAAAAGTCTTATACTTAGAGAATTGAGTGCCCTTGCGGATTTTATCACCTCCATAGGTTGCATCATTGAAAAGCGGATGCCCCAGGTGTTTCATATGAGCACGGATCTGATGTGTACGCCCGGTTTCCAGATTACACTGAATCAGCGACACGTAACGCAACCTATTCAGCACTTTCCAATGAGTCACTGCATGCTTACCCTGGCTACCATCAGTAAACACATCCATTATCTTTCTGTTCTTCGCGCTTCTCCCCACATTACCAGTGACAGTGCCGACATCCTCATCCATCTCACCCCATACAAGAGCCAAATAGGTCCGCTCGATGGTATGATGAAAAAACTGCGAAGCCAAATGTGTCATCGCATCTTCAGATTTCGCAATTACCAATAGCCCAGAAGTATCCTTATCGATGCGATGCACCAATCCTGGCCTTCCTTCATTGCCCTTCATCTCTGGGAGATTTTGAAAATAATACACCAAGGCATTCACCAACGTACCTGCCCAGTTACCATGAGCTGGATGAACGACCATTCCAGCGGCTTTATTTACCACCAACAAATGTTGATCCTCATAGACTATATTTAGCGGAATATCCTCAGGAACAACCTCCGTATCACGTGGGGGCTTGCCCATCAGCACACGAATATCATCCAGTGGCTTTACTTTATAACTACCTTTGATCGATTCTCCATTTACTTGGATCGCACCTGCATCAATCGCTTGCTGAATCTTATTTCGGGTGGCAAAAGCTATTTTATCTGTCAAAAACTTATCGATCCTGGTTGGTGTCTGGCCTTTGTCAATTACAAATTTGTAATGCTCATAAAGGTCTACCTCTTCCTCCTCAAAATCTTCGTCTGGTTGCATGCTCATGCTGCAAAAATAAGATTATCAAGCTTAACTTTGGCACCTCTTCAAAAAAGCACGATAAATGCTATTTCCAAATCCAGTTCCTGTTCAGTTTCTTACCCATCCTATTCTTGAGAAAAAAGGAATCGAATTTGCCATTAAGCGGCTGGATTTAGTCCATCTGGAAGTTTCTGGAAACAAGTTTTTCAAACTCAAGTACAATCTAGAAAATGCCAAAAACGAAAGAAAGAATAAGATTCTGACTTTTGGAGGGGCTTTTTCAAATCATATCTACGCCACGGCAGAAGCTGTGAAAGCCGAAAATTTAGAAGCCATTGGCATCATTCGGGGTGAAAGAACCGAACCTCTCAATGCCACCCTTTCACATGCCGAAAGACTTGGAATGCACCTTCATTTTATAGATAGAAATAGTTATAGAAATAAAACTGCTCCTGAATTTCTCGCCAGTCTAGCAGAAAAATTTGGTGAGTATTACCTTATCCCAGAAGGAGGAACCAACGAACTGGCCATAAAAGGAACTAAAGAAATCCTAGATATGGAAGATCAGTCATTCTCACATATCTGTAGTTCTATTGGTACAGGAGGCACTTTCTCAGGGCTTTATTCTTCACTTTCTGAGCACCAAAAGCTGGTCGGATTCTCCTCATTAAAAGGCGAATTCATCCATAAAGAAATCGCCGATCTATCAACTACATATCAACTTAGTAGTAAAGGCTCGTACGAGATTTTCACCAATTACCACTTTGGAGGCTACGCCAAGCACACCCAAGAGTTAATCGGGTTTATCTGGTGGTTTTATGAGAATTTCGACATAGTCCTAGACCCTATTTACACGGGGAAAATGGCCTTCGGAATCTGGGATTTGATCCAAAAAGACTATCTCTCCGAAGGCTCAAAAATTCTGATGATTCATTCAGGGGGACTTCAGGGAAATACTGGATTTACTGAAATGACTGGAATTAAACTCCCGAGTCTTTCAATGTGAAACAAGCTCCTCCAGCTACTCGGGATTGCAATCCCGAGGATATATTGATGGATTTGTAATCCACCCAAATCTCAGCTAAAGCCTAGTTTTTATCAATAGAGATTTTATGTTTCTCCAAACAAAAACTCAGTATTGGAACTCAACTAAATTCGGGTCTTTATCTGTAGTAAGGCCATAGATTAGTTTTGAATCCTCATCAACCGTAAAGCCATATAAAGGATAGTCAAGTTGAAATTGGTTTAGAAGTTTACCATTGAAGTCAATTTCAAAAACCCTATTTAATCTCTCTTCTGAACTTATATCTTTAAAGTTTTTACCGGAATAAAGTAAAAAAATTGAAGCTTGGCCTACATAGACATCTAAATACTTTATGGTTAATGTCCTTAGATCAAATTGAGGCATTTGAAAACCCTGGTCATATCTCACTTCAAATTCAGGTATGTTAAGATCCGGGCCCCAGATTGTTTTAATTTCTTTATTGTTTAAATCAATTATATCCAAATAACCTACATTATTGCCAGCAAATACATAAATATTATTTCTCAAATTGCCATTCAATTTCCCACTGAATATGTTGCTAACAATATTGGCATCTAAATCCTCAGGTTTTATTTTTCTTGGTAAATCTGAATTTGCGATCATATCTTTCCAGTTCCCAAAACTAGCAATCGTATCCATCTCAATTGAAAACTCGTAATATTTTCCCCATCCATCAACTAAGGTTGTTAGTAAATTTGTGGATGAAGTAAATGTTGCTTTCGTTATAAACCCTGGTATTTCTAATCCTCTTATCTGTTCAACGGCTAATTTTGAAGTGTCCAAAAGAGAGAATCTACAAAATTTAAGTTGCTGCCCGTCATACACCCAGAATTCATTCTTTACTCCATTATCCATTAGAGGATATCCTATTGTGATTTCTCCTGGCCCTACTCCGTCAATTCCGAGATTACGAATTAGTTTTTTGCTTTTTCGATCAAGGATATGAATTTTATCATCATTAGTTGACTTCTTTTCTGCAATAATTATGATGCTATCCTTGAGAAGGATTTGAGCTGGATTTACAACAAAATCAAGATTATATTTTTTACCTGATAACGTAATTGAAGATGGAAGATCTGATTCAGTAAATCTGGAGAACTTGGAAGAAGCTTCTTTTGGTTGACATGAGACAATGTATATTAAAGCTATTGCTAATATTATTAACTTTTTAACCATAATGCCAATATTGATTTACCTAAGCAGTAGTAGTTTGGATAGATGATACTTTCAACTAAATATAGAAAATATCATTGACCCGCTCCTTGGGATTTGCATTCCCGAGGATATTTGATGGATTTGTAATCCACTTGACTTCAATCACCATGTATAAAATCACCAAAACTCAGCTAAATCTGACTTCCCTTTTCCAGCCCAAAAGCCAATTCGTATTTCAAAATTTGCTTATAAAATCTGGATTACAAATTCTACAAGATTGATTCGGGATTGCAAATCCCGAATAACAGCAATGAATTATGGAATAATCTTAAAATTTACTTCTACTTCAAATTGCACAGATATAACAAATGTCTGACATTTGGAAAGCCCACACCTCTACCTATTACTCTTTATTATATGGCAAAGAACAAGAAAAGAAAAAGCACAGCAAGCAAAAGTCAACCAATCAGCCCAAAGAAATATCTTCAGACCAAGGTCCGGCAATTGCCTATTCATATCTGCTATATTAATGAAGATTGGGAACAGACAAAACTTGCTGAAGTCATCGTAACCAGAAAACATACTAATGGTAATCTTACATTCGGGGCTTATCTGACAGATATACTTGGTATGGGCGTGAAGGATACAATGTTCGGTTTTAACCGAACTACTTTTGAGTTTGAAGAACTTTTGCTGAACATGGGTGGTAAAATGGTAACCTGCGATTATGTATTAGCGCATAATTTAGTGTATGGAGCAGTTGACTTTGCCTTAGAATATGACATTCCCTCCCATAGAGACTGGAATCTCACCCAATACATCTTGGAGGAGGACACCGAAGATATTCCTTTGATGGACCTGGAGTTTGGTGTAGATGGTAAGCCGGTATTTTTATCATACGACGGGGAGGATGAGGATTATTCCTGGGATGAAGATGAAGAGTTTGAAGACGAGGATGCTATTGATGAAGAAGATATGATAAGGAATGCCCAGAAACTTGTTTATTCCACCATTGACCTTGCTTACGAGAAGAGTTTTCCCATCAAACCTGATCATCGCTCTCAGCAAATTAAAGATGCGCACATGCAATTAATTATAACCGAAGAGCCTGATCATGAAATAGAAGAAGAGGAAGCTGATGCCCTGGAATTTCTATATTTTGAACTCCATAATCTCGTGGAGTCAGAGGACAAGTCTGGAATAAAAAAGTTTAGGAGACAAATTTCAGATAAAATCCATCAATACCCAAACCAGCCGATCTTTCGCAACTACTTGGCAAATAGTTACTTTCTAGTAGGTGATGTCGCTGAAGGAGATAAGCAATTTGAACAATGCGTAAAAGATTTTCCTGATTACCTGCTGGGGAGGCTGTTCCATGCCTTCCAGTTGACACAAAATAATCAATACTGGAAAGCTTGGGAAATAATCGAAGGCAAATCTGAATTGCAGGAGCTTATGCCACATAGAAAATCTTTTCATCCTCAGGAGGTTTTTGTTTTCTATGCTGTGGCAATTTTGTGTTTACTCAATTACGAAAACAATTTAGAGAAAACCTTTCCATACTACGAGCTAATTCTTTCCAGTGAAGATGATCCTCTGCGTTGGATTTCGGTTAGCAAAGCAGTAGATGCAGTATCAAAGGCTAAGGCCAATGCATTGGAAAAAAAATTTAACAAGGAGCTACCGCAAATCATGGAAGATTTGGGTGTCATTCCTGATTTCTCTAAATATAGCTAGCCGCAGTTGCTCAGACTGTCTAAAAACCCCTTCAAAATTTCACTAAAAATACCCACTATCCCGATGGGACTTATGGGGTGATTTTTGTATCTTTTTATATGAAATTTATCCAAGGAACTGA